>JAMFSG010000079.1 GCA_026225155.1 Verrucomicrobiota bacterium | reverse complement strand
CGGTTTTTCAGCCATATTTCATTTTACCGCCGAGACGCGGAGGCGCAGAGTTTCCAAAAATTCTCTGCGTCTTTGCGTCCCGGCGGCGAATTCAATTTTTATTTTCCAGCAACCTTGGTTTGCGTTCATGCAACGGCAGCCAGATGCGAAACGTCGTGCCGCGTCCAACATGGCTGTCCAATTCGATGCGGCCGTTGTGCGCGCGGACAATGCGTTGCACGATCATCAAACCAAGTCCGGTGCCTTTTTTTTTCGTCGTATAAAACGGCTCGAAAATGCGGTTGATCTGTTCCTGCGGAATACCGCCGCCGGTGTCCGCGACGCTCACCCAAATGCTGTCGGCCGTTTCACCGGTTTGCAATGTCAGCGCGCCGCCGGTCGTCATCGCCTGCACCGCGTTTTTCACGAGGTTTACCAAAACTTGTTGCAACTGCGTCGCGTCAATCGGTGTCGAAGTTAAATTGCGCGACAATTTGGTTTTCACCGTCACGCCGCGATTTTCAATTTCCGGGCCGAGCAATTTCAAAGTTTCTTCGACGACATCGTTCAGCGAAGCGATTTTCAATTGCACCGGCGCGGGCCGGATCGCGCCGAGAAATTGCGTGATGATATAGTCCAGCCGGTTGATCTCGCCTTTCGCCACGTCGAGATATTGCTCCAACTTTTTTCCGGTTTCCGCCGTGTCATTTTCCGTGACGGAATTTTTTCCGCGCGAACGCAAAAGCGATTTTGAATTTGCCGCGCCGGTTTTTAATTTTTTGACTTCACGCTCCATCAGTTGCAAATGGATGTGTAGCGCGTTGAGCGGATTGCCGATTTCATGCGCGACGCTTGCCGCTAAAAGTGTCAGCGCCTGAACGCGTTCGCTTTCGATGGCTTCAAAAGTTTTTTGCCGCGCTTCGGTCGCGTCGTGCAAAATCAGCGCGACGCCGGAACTGCCTTTCGCCTCGCCATCGAGCGGCGCGGCGTAGAGCCGCAAAAAACGCGGACGCGGATAATGAATCTCAAATTCGTGGCGCGTGACGTGTTCGCCGCCGGCGTTGTCCGCACGGAAAATTTTCTCCCAATCCACCTCCGGCAAAATCTTTGCGATGTGAGGTTCGTCTTCGTCCGGCTGCAAACCAATGAGCCGCGTGACGGCCTGGTTGAAATAAATCACCCGGCCTTTTTCATCCGTGACCAGCACGCCATCTTCAATCGTGTTGAAAAGCGTTTCGAGAAAACTGCGTTCGCGTGCGAGTCGTTGGACGACGGTCTGCAATCCTTCGGTGTCTAATCGCCCGATGCGACCAAGCACTTTGTCGAGAAAGCTGGATTTGATTGCAGGCATTGGCTAAAACTGCGATTCAAGAGTGACAAAATGTCACGGTTAAAAATTTCGTCAACCGTAAATAAAAACCTCGTGGCACAGCGGTTGGATTTTGCGGACGAAACGAGCAGAGAATCAAAATGGTGTTCTTATTTTGCTTCCGCCGTCAGCGACAGAAAAATCTCTTCAAGCTGGCCGGAGCCGCCGCTTTGTTTATGGAGTTCTTCGCGCGTGCCGACGGCGATGAGTTTGCCGTTGTTGATGATGCCGATGCGGTCGGCCATTTCTTCGGCGATACTTAATTGGTGTGTGGAGACGAGCACCGTCATGCCCGCGAGCGAGCGTTCTTTCAAAACGTCTTTCACAATACGACCGTGCTGCGGGTCGAGGCCGACCATCGGTTCATCAATCACAAAAACTTCCGGGTCGTGCAGCAGCGCGGCGACGATGGCGACGCGCTGGCGCGTGCCGTGGGAAAGTCCTTCAAGCGAACGGTCGGCAAATTCGGCAAGGTGAAAACGCGCGACGAGTTCTTGCGCGTTTTTTTCGATGCGCGCGGCGTCGAGGTGAAATAGCTGGCCGATGAAACGGAAAAATTCCCACGCGGTCAATTTGTCGTAAAGAAACGGAAAATCGGGAACGTAGGCGAGCCGCTGGCGCGCTTCAAGCGGCTGCGTTTGAACATCAAACCCGCAGATGCGCGCGCTGCCGGAAGTCGGTTTGATCAGGCCGGTGAGCATTTTGATCATCGTCGTTTTGCCGGCGGCGTTCGGGCCGAGCACGGCAAAAAATTCACCGCGCGGAATTTTCAGCGAGATATGGTCAACGGCGGTAAGGTTGCCGAATTTTTTTACGAGCTGGTCGAGTTCGATCATGGCCGGTTCAATTCATCAATGATGGCGGTCACGTTGCCCGGCAATTGGATGCGCAAAATTTCGCCGAGCGTGCTCACATCAATGGAAATGCCGCGGCCGAGCACGCTGGTTTCCAGCCGGTAAACGGGCACGGATTCGGTGCCGATCTTGATGCGCGTGCGGCGCGAATTCCATTGGATTTTTTGCCCGCCTTCGCCCGCCATAAAATCCGGCAAATCCATCACGCCAAGCAGCATGTCAATGGAATTACCGGCGAAGGCGCGGATGATTTCGTTCGGATTTTGGAGCTCGGCAAAAGTCAGATCGCGTTCCACCGTTTCAAAGTCGCTGACGATTTTGACATGGGCGGTCCGGTTCGTTGCCAGCGAATGGATTTCCACGACGGCGAGGCGCGACGTGATTTTCAAATTGATTTCCTGCCAATGGCGCATCTTGGAAAATTGCACGCGTCCGTCAAATTTCAAACGGTTCGTAAAATCGCCAAGCGAAACATTGCCGGCGAAGTGAAGCTGGTAACCGGCGCGCGCGGCCAGATTTTCCGGCGGCGGTTTGTTTTCATCCAACGTTGCCATCTGCTGGCCGATGCTGGTGGATAATTCACAGTAGCCTGTGCGTTCCTTGTTTTGATAAACGCTCAAGGACGAAGAATCCGGGGCGGTCAAAATTTTCCGCCAGACCAGCGACACCGGCACCGGCGTGTCGCCGCCTTGCGAACCGAATTCCATGCGCCAGAGCAGCACGTTCATGGTGAGCCAAAAGGCGGCGATGCCGAGAAATGTCAGGCGCGCGGTCATGAAAAAATTTTACGGCGGCAGGTTCAATGATTGTCCCGCCCGCAATTTCCTCGGGTTGACGCCCGGATTTGCCGCTTGTAAAGACGCGAGGCTGATGCCCTGTTTTCTGGCGATGCCCGCCAAAGTTTCACCGCTGGCAACGATGTGCTTGCGGACGCCCGGTGGTTTCGGCGCCGCCGGTTTTGACCCAACACTTGGAGTTCGCGTTGTCGTCCGGGGTTGCGATGGTTGTTGGGTCGGCTCCGGTGAAATATCGTCCGGCGTCGGGCTCGTGGACTGCGCGGCGGAATTATTTTGCGGGGCGGAGGAACCGTTTTTTAACGCGGCCTGCTCGCTCGCATAATACACATTCCATTGCTTGACCACGCCGTTCAACTGGTCCACTTGCGATTGCAACTGCTTGTTTTGTTGGATGAGCGAATCCAGCTGTTTTTGCATGGCGGGCGCGCTGGGCAGCGCATAAACATCCGTTGCCAACTGTTGTTTGCAACTGTCAATCCGCTGGGTGATGATGTCGTGATTATTCGCATCCGGCTGCAGTTTCAAATATTGCTCGTAATGATAAATCGCGGCGGCGGGATCGGGTTCCTTGGTGTCAAAAAGTTGCGCGAGCCGGTAATGCGCCTGCGCGGAATGCGGGTTCACTTCGAGTGATTCTTCGTAGGCTTCGATCGCGCCATTCCAATCCATCTCGTTGAACCGGCTGTCGCCGAGCACAAAATGCGGTTCTTTTTCCTCGTCCGTCGGGCCGGAATCCACCGGCGAACAGCCGTTGACGACCAGTAAAGTCGCCACCGCCAAAACGCCCGTTCTGATTCCGCCAAAAAACGCCATGTCGCGAAAATAGACGAAAAGCCACCGCCGTGCAATCGCGCGCTGAAAACGGTTTTTTCAATTTTGGCGGGGCGAGCCTCCGTCGAGCCGATTTGACAGAATGACAAAATTTAGCGCAACGGCACGAAGCCTTGAAGCCGCAAAGTTTTTTTGTTCGCACCTTTGCATCAATCGGCTCGACGGAGTCTGCCCCACCGAATCGCAAGTTGACCCATGCGGACGAAAATGAAAATATCGCGTCCACCATGCGCAAAAAACTATTGCTCCCGATTTTATTTTTCAGCCTCGTCGCCGCCGTTTCAGCGGCAGAACTAGAAACCAAACCCAGCGACAGTTATTTTGCGAATTTCAATCCCGTCGCCGCGCCGCAGCCGGCCAAACTGCTTTTGAAGAAAGGCGACCGGCTCGCCATCTGCGGCGATTCCATCACCGAACAGAAAAAATATTCCCGCATCATGGAAGATTATCTGACGGTATGCGTGCCGCAGTTGCAGGTCACTGTCCGCCAATATGGCTGGAGCGGCGAAAAAGCGTCGGGCTTTCTTTCGCGCATGACCAATGACTGTTTGCGCTTCAATCCCACCATCGCGACGACCTGTTACGGCATGAACGATTTCGAATATCGCCCCTACGAAGACCGCATCGGCCAGAGTTACGTTGCCAATTCAACGGCTGTCGTGGAAGCCTTCAAGGCGCATGGCGCGCGCGTCGTTTTGGGTTCGCCCGGCTCCATCAGCAAGATGCCGTTCTGGGTGAAATCCGCCACGGGCACGGTAAAGGATTTGAATTTGAGCCTTTGCCAGTTGCGCAACCTGGACATCGCGCTCGCGCAAAAGGAAAAAGTCGGTTTCGCCGACGTCTTCTGGCCGATGCTGACCGGCGACTTGGTCGGCCACCAAAAATACGGCGGCGATTACGCCATTCCCGGCAACGATGGCGTGCATCCCGGCTGGGCCGGCCACACCGTGATGGCCTACGCGTATTTGAAGGCGCTGGGTTTGGACGGCCAGATCGGCACCTTCACCGTGAACTTGAAAAAAAGTAAGATTAAAGTTTCCGCCGGCCACCAAGTCGTTTCCGCCAGCAACGGTGAATTTACAATCACAAGTTCGCGCTATCCGTTTTGCCCCTGCGTCGCCGCGCCCGCCGCCGCCGACTATCCGGTTTGCGGACAAGACGACCTCAATAATTTCCAGAGCATCCGTTCCGGCCAGACGCTCGTGCCGTTCAACCAGGATCTGAACCGCCTGATCATCATCGCCAAAAATGGCACGGCGAAAAATTATCAAGTGACTTGGGGCGACGACCGTAAAACTTTTTCCGCCGAACGACTCGCGCAAGGCATCAACCTCGCGGCGGAATTTCCGCACAACCCGTTCTCGGAAAAATTCGCGCAAGTGGACGCCGCCGTCGCCGCCAAGCAAGCCTACGAAACCGACGAAATCCAAAAACAATTTGAAGGCGGCAATAACAGTTCCCGCGCCGAGCGGAATGCGCACACGGAAGAAATCCTCGCCCAAGCGGAAACGAAACACACCGAACTCGCCAACGCCGTTGCTGCCGCCTTCGCGCCCGTGACACACACCATCAAAATCGAGGCGGAATGATTTTTTCGGGAAGGACGCCGTGTCGGCGTCCGAAAATTATTTCAACGTTCTGAAATCATGGGACGGCGACACGCCGTCCCTCCCAAGCTAGATTTAATTTTCCCCGCTAAAGACATTGGCCAGAAATTGCGGTTTGCGCGAGATGTCCAATAACGGCTCAAAATGCGAATTGCCATTGCCGAAAAACCCAATGCCATTGAGTTCCCTGTAATCCACCTGCACCAACGGCCAAAACCAAAGACTGCCGTCGGCGGCGAGTGAGTTCACATAATTTTGATCGCCCGAAATCGCAATCCAGTCCGAATGCGTGCCGAGGCGGACCGGTTGCGCCCTTTGAATTTCGCGTTCAAAACGATCTGTGTCCCAGAATATCTGCCGGCTTTTAAGATGAAAATCCCACAGCCATAAGGAACCGTCATTCTTGAGCGTGACGATTTTTTCGCCATTGCCGGCGACGGCAATCCAATTGGTTTCATTGCCGATCTGGACATCGGCGGGAAACCGTTCGTAATTTGCGTAACGCTTGCCTAGGTGCAAACGCTCGTCCGCCCAGATGCGAAAGGTTCCATCCGCGCGCACACCAACATCAAATTGCAATCCGTGCGAAATCGTTGCCGTGCTGGAAAATTTTTCGGAGCCAAGATTTTTTGGAGATTGAACCGTGATCCCCGGCTCAAGTTGAAGGGACGTTTGGCCGTTCGTGTTCCAATTATCTGCCCATGCCCAAACACTGCCGTTGGTCTGGCGAAGAAATATCTCATTATTGTATTGGAAAACTTCCGCCCAGTTCGATTCCGTTCCCAGCCGGCTTGGCGTCATCGTCCGCAGCCCCGGCCATTGGTCATGTTTGAAATCAAAATTAGTCGCGCCCCAACGCCACAGCGTCCCGTCGTTTTTGACCAGCAATGCCGAATAACCAATCGGAAGCAAGCTGCCCCAATTTGTTCCATTCCCAGATGGCACCAGACGATGGATGGCATCATCATCCAGCTTCAACCAGCTTTTTTTGGAACGGTTGGTTTGCCACAGCCGTTCGGAAATCCACAACGAGCCGTCGTTTTTGAGGCCAATGAATTCCGTTCTAGTGCGGTTCACCGTCAGCCAGTTCGAGCCGTTGATAAATTTGCCGTCGGCCACGGTGACTTTGACATTGCCCAACATCAACGCGAGCGGATTGAAAGCGGTCGGACTGGGAACGAAATGATTCATCCAAATTTTCCCATCGGGCAGGCGGACGGAAAATTCATCCCATCGCGCACTCAAGCTTGCAGGATTGGATTGCGACAAACGTGCGACGCCATGCGGCGGCTCGAACGGCGTGAATTTTTCCCAGAACCGATGATAAACCGCCGTGGTCGCCAGCACCGCAAACACCAGCGTCAATGCCATCAGTAAAAAATTCCGCCGCCAGATTTTCCAATTCACCGCGACGTGTTGATAATTCCAGAATGCGAGCGCCAACATCGCCAGCAGCAGCAAAGGCACGACGATAAAAAATGGCAACGCACCGCGCCACAGAAAATTCAGGTCAAAGCTCTGCATCTGCGAAACCATAATGAACGCGAAAGACGCCAGTAAAATTCCCAGCACCGCCGGCGCAAGGGTTTGCAAGGTGTTGCGCGTGAACGAAGAGACGTAAAATGAAATCGTGCCGAAGGCGGCGGCGGTGCCCGCCAGCACCAGCAACGGTAAAAAGCCATTGAGCATTCCAAGGCAGTTCCAAAAGAAAAACTGCAGGGTGGACATTTGATTTTGCCAGCCCGGTTGAAAGTTGCCAGGGATGCTGAATTCAAAATGAGCGTTCGGCAAAATCTTCGTTCCTTCCAGCAACAACGGCATGACCACGCCCAGCAACATGGATACGAAAAGCATGACGGAAAATTTGACTGCGAACTGCGTCCGCCGTTTCACCGGCAGGCAGAGCTGGCTTTCCAGCGTGCCAATCTTTCGTTCTTCCGCCACCGCTGCGCAGCCGACGAGCACCGGCATCACGAACCATAAACCCCAGAAAACTTCGAGGATGTATTTCAAATCGGGAGATCTTGTCAGATCGCAGAAATTCCGCGCGAGCAGGACGCCCAAATGCAATAACAGCAGCGCAAAAGCCATGATGAACTGCGATTGATGCAATTGAAATTCCTTCCGCCACAACGCGGCGCGTGGGCGGAAATTACGTTGCCATACCGATTTTGAAAACCACGCAGGCAGCCCGCGCATTTCCGGCATGACAATTGTGCCGCCCGACCATTGCACATCCTGCGCCCGCAAAAAAAGCCAGCGGGCAAAGAAAAATCCCGAGAGGCTGTAAAGGCCGAGAATGATTACAACCACGCCTTCAAAAAAATTGCCGTCACCTCCGCCAAAAAATCCAGTGGTGACGATCAGAATGACGCCCGGCAACAGCAACGTGAACCAGAACGCCGCCGCCGCCTGCCGCAGCAATAACACTGTCCATAAGCCGCCGGAAAATGCGGCGAGACCAAAAACAGTCACAGCGGCCAACATGTCAAGCAGGCTGTTGAAATCGGTGTTGCTTCCAAAAGGTTTCACGCTCAACACAAAGGAAACACTCCAAAGAAAAGCGAGAATCAATAATGAGAGCGCCAGCAGCACAATTTTTGTCTGCCAGATTTTCAGCCGGGAAACCGGCTGCGCCAGCATGGTGGTAAAAGTTCCCGCACTGATTTCGCCGCCGAATGAATTCAGCGCGATCATCACGCCCACCGCCGGACAGACCACAAACGGAAACAAATATAAAATGCTGTTGATGCCCAAATTTCCCTGCCACAACAAAAACAAGTTTGAAAGCGTCATCGCGCAGCCGATCAGAAAACTGGGCAGCAGCAGCCGGATTTCTTTTTTGATGAACGGGTTCATGCTTGCGCCTTTTTCAAGATGTCCGAGGCCACGAAAATTTCTTCCAACGACAGCGATTCGCAGTTCAATTCTTCCGGCGCGAAGGATTTTAATTTTTCCAAAATTTGTTCACTGTTGCCATCGGCGAGAATTTCCAGTTCGCGTCCGTTTTGTTTTACGTTCAACGCTTCGGGCAGGTTTAATTTTGGAATTTCCGAAAAACGCGCGCGGATTTTGCGGAAACGGTCGCGCGCAGCATCGGCTTCCATCGTCAAAAGATTTTTGCCGCCTTCGATGATCGTGAATTCGTCAATCAAGCCCTCGAACTCGGAGATCAAATGCGTGGAGACAAAAACGGTGCGGCGTTCGGGATCGCCGGATTGATACGCGCCGATGACGGTCTCGATGAATTCGCGGCGCACAATCGGGTCGAGGCCGCTGGTCGGTTCGTCAAGCACGAGCAATTCCGGTTCGGGACAGATCGCGCTGATGAGCGCGAGCTGCGTGCGCTGGCCTTTCGAGAGGCTCGTGGTTTTTTTGGCCGCATCGAGTTGAAAGCGTTTCAGCAGATCATTTTCGATGTCGCGATTCCAATGCGGGCGGAACGATGCAAAATATTCCAGCGTGTCGCGCACGCTCATCCACGGATAAAACGCAACCACGTCCGGCACATACGCGAGCCGCGATTTCACGGCGACTTCATCGCGCTGCGGATCGAGGCCGAAAACGCGCGCCGAACCGGAAGTCGGGCGCAGCAGATTCAACAGGCACTTGATCGTCGTGGTTTTGCCCGCGCCGTTGCGGCCAAAAAAACCGTAACATTTGCCCGCGCGCACGTTGAGGCTCAAGCCGTTCACCGCATCCGCTTTTCCGTAACGACGGGTCAGGTTGTCGAGTTCGATGACTGAAGGATGGTTTGCCATAAGAATTTCCTTTTTGAATCAACCGGCGTTTTTATCAGATTGTTGCTCGAAGTAATCCAGCCGTTCCTTGACGAGCGCCAAGAATTTCTCGCGGTCCACTTGCAGGTGATGCGCCATGACGACGGCTTCGTCAATTTCCGCGAGCAATAATTTCTGGCGGATCGGCTTGGTGAACGGCGAATTATTTTCCTTCAGAAAACAGCCTTTGCCGGGAATGGTTTCAATGACGCCTTGATTTTCCAACTCCGTGTAAGCCTTGGCGATGGTGTTGCGGTTGACGCGCAATTCCTCGGCGAGCGGACGGATGGAAGGCAACGGTTCGCCGGTGCGGAGCTTGCCCGCCGCCGCCGCGAGGCGGATCTGGTCCACCAGTTGCAGGTAAACCGGCTTGCCTGACTTGAAATCAATCTTGAACAGCATAACCGTCTTTCAGTGTCATAGGACTGTATGACAGTTAGCCGCGCGTGTCAATCCATTTTTATCGGCCACTCGCCGGCAGACGGGATTTTGAGTTGCGCCGCCGAAGCTCTTTGGTTTCAAAATGCGCTTGGCGGAAGCGGCAACGATCAGAGGCGTTGAAAATCGGGATTATCCAGCAGGCTTATTATTTTTGCATTTTGCGGGCCGGCGAATCCAGCAATTGCAAACGGCCGCGCAGTCCGAAGGTCAGAGCTTTGAGCGTGATTTCAGCGGTAAGAAAAGGTTTGTCAACTAGGTCGTCCCCACCGTGGCGAACCATTTGGGCGCGGGCGGTAAAATCGCTTTTGAAAGTCACGAAAACAACGGGCGTGGCGCGGTTTTGAATGCCGTGACGGATTTTTGAACAGACTTCGAATCCATCCATGCCGGGCATTTGCACATCAAGAAAAATGACGTCGTAAGTTTTTTTCAACATCAGCGCCAGGGCCGATTCTCCATCCGGAACGCTTTCCGGTTTATCAAAAGCCGTCTGCAAAGCGCCGACCAATACGCGCCGGGCCACGAGATCATCATCCACGACCAGCATCTGGATCGGCACGTCCAGCGCCTGATCCGCTTTCAATTCCGGGACGCAGGTATCGTTCAATAGCTCAACGCTGTCCGCAATGGTGGCGAGGGCGGAAGCGGTGGAATGAGTGGAATTCTCAAGCAATTTTTTGAACAAGCCTTCCAAGGCCGAACTGATCCGATAGGCCGGATGCGGCACTTCGGCCTCGGTATTCGCAAGCAATGAATTGAGGCGCATATAACCATCCACCAGCAGGGATTGCCGGGTTTCCACATTGCTGGTGGCAAGAATTGTTTTGCAAAGTTCCTGAAGCGACTTGGCCGTGTTGGACGCCTTGGCCAAAAAATCGGTTGTGATGGATTCGCGTTCCGCCGGCGTCGGCGAATTCCTGGTCGGCGTGCCCGCCGTCTTTTTTGAACCCGTAAGAAAGCGCAGCGGTTTTTTAGAAAGCATGTTCAAGCCCGCCAATTCACCCGCCGATTCGGGGCGGGAAACCTCATTCTTCAAACGATGTTGCAGCGCCAGGGTGAGCGCCTTGACGGTAACTTCAAAGACAAGAAATGGTTTGCCCATGAGATCATTGCCGCCACTGAGCGTTGACTGGACGCGCGCGTCGAAGTCGCTCTGGCTCGTGACAAAGACCACGGGAGTATTTTCATTGAGATCGCTTTCGCGGATTTTTTCGCAAAGATCAAAGCCGTCTATGCCCGGCATTTGCACGTCGAGAAAAATCACGTCATAGGCCTGCCTAAGCGTCTGGATCAAGGCCATTTCGCCATCCTCCACCACGTCGGGCAGACTGAAAGCCTTTTCCAAAGAAAGCGACAAAGCCCGCCGGCTGATCAGATCATCATCCACGATCAAAAATTTGAACGGACGCTGGGCCAACAATTCCAGCTTCACGTTTGGATTGCACAACTCACCCAGCAAATCCAGAGCGCCGCCGACTGTTCGCAAGGTGGACGGGGTCAGGTTCTTGATTTGTTTTATCAGCCCTTCCAAGGCGGAAGCCACTTGCCACACCGGTAATACCGCCGGAAACGTGGCTTCCGTTTTGAGCCGGCATACTTCCGAACCAAGGTCCGCCAGCAGTTTTCGACGGACGGAATCGTTGGTTTCCCGGCCGATGCGTTGGAAAGATTTTTTTTGCAGGGCAATCCTATTTTTTGCCCGGGCGTAAAATTCTGCCAACAAGCCACTTTTTTCCGATAAGGCGGCCGCATTTCCGGCAGGAGGTTGGTGGAACTCGGAAACGAATTCGCCGAACGCCTTTTCTTCCGTCCGGTTTTTTGCCAGGGAATTTCGCACCGTCGCCAGCGGCAGCGACCACGGATTAAACCGCTGGTTGAGTTCGGCAAAAAAGGACGGAACAAGTATCCTGATCAACAGGATTCCGGCCAGAATGAACAAGAAGCCTAAAACACACATTCTAAAAAATATGCCTGGCGGCGCGGGCGGCAAGGGCGTTGGCAGCGGCGCGATTTTCGGGCCATTGACCAAATAAGCCGTCGCCGCGAGGGGGATGTTTGTGCCCGTGACATTAAAAATCGGCAGACGTTTTCGATGCTGCTCGCGAAGTTCCTCGAAAGCCTTCTGGTTTATCTGCCATTGAATCGAACCTACTGGCGGTGCGGAATTTTCCGACTTGAAATTATTGGTCTGCGCCAACCCATGGATCGGCAAGGTCAACAGACTCGTCGTCAGCAGCAGTAGACGCAAAAAATTTCCCGACGTCCGGGTCACACCTGAAATCAATTGCTGCCCGAAATCTTTTGCCGCCAATGTGCGTTCAATAATGCAAATGGAAATCATCCGGCAACCGCTTCCAAATGCAGGTGGTCGAAAAATCGAGAATGCCCCCATTCTTCTTCGTTTGGTTTTGCGCATGAATCCTTTGTCAAAAGGAACCGGGCTATGGAGTCGTTACCGCCACATTTTGGCCGGCGACCGCGTTGAACCATTGCGTGCGGACCGCCTTTTGCAAACTAGGCGTCTTGGGTGGTAGCTTGGTCGGATCGGTGAAGTTATGGTCGAAAGACCAGTTACGCGCGGGTGGGTTATAAATATTATTATTGTTATTCCAGACACCCGTCGCAAACAAACTCGGAAACATCTTGATCATGGAACCATTGTAAGTATTGGTGTTACTCGAACCCCAGTTTTCCAGAAAGCGCGGAAAATTTTCCATGCCGCCGCCATAATGTCCTTGGGTCGTCTCAACGGCACCCGTTAAAAAAGCGGCGTTCACGGTGGTGTTGGCGGCGACACGACTAGCCACCGGATTGGTGCTATTCGCATCTGTCCAAGCATCCGATAAAATGGTGATTGCATCGGCCGCAAATGAAGCCGGCAACGTCCCGGAAGTATTGGTGGTTCCCAAATTCGCCGTGTTCGTCTGGTTATAGTCACCCCAGATATAGAGCGGACATTCCGTCGCCACGGTCAGTCCGTCTGGCGGTAACTGTTCCCCGTTGAAAACACGAACCGCTCCCAGACTGGTGCTCGGTAACACGCGGGCATCTTGCACATAAACAGAAGATAGGTTTGATCCGTTAAGGAAAGGTCGCAAACTGAAATTGGTCAAAGTCCAGCTGGAAAGCAGTCCAACATTGATATCAATCGGCTGGACGGTTTTGCGTTCCCGCGCATCATAGAAATTATTTGTAAGACTGATAAAGCCCGACCATTCATTAGTTGGCACAAGGGTAGAGAATCCATTAAAACTTCCACTGGTGACGGCGATTCCCGCGCCCGAAACGACCACCACCATGTCGCATAAGTTATAATAGCGCGACCGGCCGAGCGGTGAAGTCGGATCTTCGCCGGCAGGGGGCGGCTCGATGATTTCCCGGATGGCTTCCGGCGTATTAGTTGTCCCGATCGGCAGCGTCAAGGCCGCCACCGGAAAACTGGGCGCATTGGTTTCGACATAAAATTCACTGCCGGCGGGCGTTCCCCGGGTATCAAGCGGATTCCGAGTTTGCTCAAAAACTTTCGTAACTGCCGTCACATCGGAGGCAAACGTTAAACTATTGTCCGGCTCGACGTAGAGGTTTCCATTGGAATGCACCGGCCCGGTAACGACGAAAGGTTGGCCGCAACTGACTTCCATGTCACCCGACGAATACATGGCGAATTGAAAAATCGGGATGGTGGCCAGTTGTAACTGCTGGAGGACGCCGGTATTGACAGCCTGAATGCTGGCGGTGTCTTGAGCGTGCGAAACAATCGTATAAGTTGTGATATAACCATTCAAACCGGCATAGGGCGGATCCAAGGCGACATAGGCGCCGGAAACTCCATGCGCCACATAAGTCTGGCCGATGTTGCCGTTCCCGTCATCGAATTGCCAGTTGTTCCAATAGGCGGAATCTGCCGCCGTCGGCACCAAGGTCTGCTGGTATAGGCTCATGTTATTAAGCACCAAACTCTGGCCGCCATATTGAAAATCTTGGTTGATCTTGCTTACAACTTTTTCCGTGGCCGCCTCGGCCGCCGCTTCCGTCCGCGCATATTGGATGGAACGATAAGTCAGCCGCGTGCTGCTGACGGACCAGACCATCGCAGCCGCCAAGATGGCCAAGGCGACGCCGCACATGATCATGGTCAGCAGGAGCGCGCTGCCGTTGCGGTTGGGATTGCGGAAATTGATGGGTAAGTTCATGTTTATGGCTGAATGCGTTGTTTCACCGAGGTTTCAAATTTGTAATAATTGGCACTCCGCAGATAAAGTTGTGGCTGGTAAAATTCCAAAGCGACATGAATCACCTGGTTGTTCTGGTTGTTGGTCAAAATATTTCCGGCAAAATCCTGCGCGGAGAACGGGGCCGTATTGGTGATGGAATCAGCCAGGATCATCGTGTTGCCGGACTGGTCCGTGCGGCCAAAAGTCTGGTCCGCGACGTTGACAAAATAAACCGTATAATTCGTCGGGTTAGCGGTCGGTTGGATCAGCAAAGCGGTGCACTGCTGCGTTTCGCCATTCAACAACCCGACGAAAGTGCTGTTCGTGAGGTAGCCAACCTGCACGCTGTTACAAGTGTGGATTTCATCGGCCATGGCTTCAACCGTCTGGCGCGACCAGCGGGCCGCATTCAATTTCGTCTGGTTCAGATCGAACATTCTCAAGCCAAAAAGATTTGCCGCCAGGATGCCCATGAGGATCAACGAAAAGATGCCCATCGCGATCATTACTTCCGCCAGCGTGAATCCTGGTTCCCGCCTTGGCGAAAAACTGATGTTGGTTGCTGAAAGGGAAAATTTCATTGGTCAGGCGCCCGGCAGGTTTCGATGGAATTTGTCATCGGCTCGGTTCCGCGAAAATTCCAAATGCAGTCCACATGGATTAATTTAGCCGGCGGATTGGAAGAAAATTGGGCAATCGTTGTCTGGATTATGGCCGTGGTGCCCGATGAATTGGTCCCCGGCATATCAAGCGTCACCTGTTCATCCGGAAAATTCGTGGCCACCAGCTCGTCCACCACCGGCCAACTGGAAATGTCCCAGATGGCGGTGCGGGCCTGTTCCAGACGTTCCAAAGCCTTGGCGCTCGCGACCTGAGCCAAATCAGCCTTGGTGGCCAAGGTGACACAGTAAATATATCCCGAAGCAATCCCGGCGATCAACATCACCGAGATGGCCAAGGCAATGACCACTTCAACCAACGTCATTCCCGCCCGATTTTGCGGCGGATAAAAACGAAATTTTTCCCCAAAAAAGCTGATTTTCATCTGATTTAATCCGTCTAAATACTATATAACGGCTTTGTCAAAAACGCCAGACACAAGGGCGTTGGCAAGGCAAAACCAGCAATTATCGAACCAAATCTTGAATCGGTTTCCACAAATGTTAAGCGTCTTTGAAAAACCCGGGACGCGCTATCTTTCGTTTTTCGCGAGCGAGGAAATTGCTTGCCGCCTTTTTTAATGGAGCATAATATGCCATCGTTGATTCGAGCCAATATAAGTTCCGGGTGACTTTTTGAAACACCGCAACTGCCGGTTTGGATTGCAATTCGCATAGTTCCATCGTGGCGGGTTGTTTTTCGGCTCGAAAACATTGGTCCTTTGCGCGCTTAGCTCAGTGGTAGAGCATTACCTTCACACGGTAGGGGTCGCAGGTTCGAAACCTGCAGCGCGCACCATCCCTCTGATTTGAGACTCTCCGTGACAAAGAATGACAGAAAGCGTCCCAAAGCCCATTTTCATTGGTTGTTTCTCGCTTTCAAATGCCTCATTGACTGTGACAGACAATGACGGCGAAAGCCTCTCCGCGCCGATTTTTTGTGCGTCTCCTTGTGCGTCATCGCCCGAACAGTTCCAAGGCAGTTTTTCAACGGCTGGCCGTAAAGCAAATAAAGCCGTATCGGCATAAACCTTCATTGTCAGCCGGACATCGCTGTGCCGCATTAATTCCATCGCTTCTCTTAATGAAACGCCGGCAAGATGAAGATTTGTGCAAAACGTATGGCGGAACGAATGAAAATCTAAAACTCTACCTTCAGAATTTTTCTTGATGACGCCAGCCGCTTTCAAATCTTCAATAAAAACATCCGAACGCGGCACCAACCGTCCAAAGACCTGATTTCCTGAATCTACATTTAATGGGCGCAAACGTAATAACGCATTCAATAAAACCGGATGCAGCGGAAGGCAGGCCTGCTTATGGTTTTTGCTGATGGAGGAACGAACCGAGACAAATGGTTTTTCTCGATCTAACGAAATATCACCCCAACGTAGCTTTTTAAATTCTCCATGCCGCAGACCAGTCAATGCAGCCATCATGTAAATTATCGCCCGTTCACCAGACACCTTGAGCAAACACCCTTGCTGATTTTCCGATCGCGCTTGTCCTTGAGCAGTTGATTCAAGGCTTGAACATCCGTGCCGGTGCGAATGTCGGATTTGGTGACGACCACGACGTGCGCGTGCCATGCCCCGCGTTCTTGTCGCTCAAAGACGCGCAACCATTCCAGATAGATTTCTGGAAAGGCATTCGTGGCGATGGATTTGAACCGGCGTTCAAATTCTTTGCGGTCGGTGAGGTTTTCCCGAATGGTCATGGTTTTTAAGCCAATGTGATCAACGCCGTAGGTTTTGACCATCCATTCAATTTTCAAACGGATGGCGAACATCTTCTTACGCAGACGCGAGGGAAGCTTTTTAATGATCGTGTCAACGGCTTCGCGTTCCTGCAGGGCTTTGAATTCATCACGGAGAACGTAGGTAAAAGATTCGATGCCATTGTTACTATTTTGATGAATAATGGCGGAGGCGGGCGGCGCTGCGCGCCGCTCCGCCTCTCGCCCTTGTTGCCATCCCCATAAATCTATCGGCAGAGGATCGTTCATGGCTCGACCTCCGAGGAAGTGATCGAGCCAACAATGGAAAGAATGGCGGCTTTGAGAGCCGCAGGAAGTTTAGCCCATGCAATGACAACTTGAGACAGATCGCGACCCAGAACGACTGCGTTTTGTGCGTCTCCTTGTGTGCCACATTCTAAATCCTTTGATAATGCGCCAGATGATGCAGATTCGAAACCTGCAGCGCGCACCATTCCGCTGACCAATTCCTGCGCTTCATTGCCTATTTCGATGGATGGATTTTAGCTGGCTTGCAAATTTCATTTAAGTCTTCGCCGTTTGTTCCGATGTAACCGTGTAGTCATTGGCGACCGGCGGCCACAAACGGCCGGAGGGAAAACGGCGGATGCCTGAATAAAAATTCGTCGGCACGACATGGATGTTGTGCAAAATCAATGCCCTTAACGGGGCGACTCACGGAAAGAGTTAGTTATGAGCCTAAGCATCAATACAAACATAGCCGCACAAAACACCGCAACCTTGTTAAGCCAGTCCAGCAACATGCTGAACCAGTCGCTTGCACGTTTGTCCTCCGGTTCGCAGATCACGTCGCCGGCGGATGACAGCGCAGGCCTGGCGGTTTCCATGCACTTGGTGGCGCAGGAAGGTGAAAATACTGCGGCTTCAAACAACATCTCCGACGCCGTTTCGTTCAACCAAACGCAAAATGGTTACCTCTCGCAGGTGACCAGTGCGCTGGATCGTATGAGCGAATTGTCGGTCCAAGCCCAGGACGTGACGAAGTCGGACAGTGACCGATCACTGTATCAACAAGAGTTCAGCACGCTGGCCGCTTATGTCAGCAACGTCGGCACGGAGAGCTTTAATGGCGTCAGCCTTTTCAGCAACTCCACGGCCAGCAACCTGGCGGTGACCATTGACAGCAGTGGCAACACGTTCGCGATGGCGGGGGTTGATCTTAATAGCGCAACCTTCACGAGTTTGGGCGGAACCACCTCGATCGGCACCATTGCTGGCGCGGTCGCGGCGGAAAAACTCGTTTCGGCAGCCATCACGCAAGTAGGTGTGGACAGCGCCGGTTTGGGTGCGAACGAAGAAACGTTGAGCAATTACAGCAGCCAGTTGGCGACGTTGAACAACAACTTGTCCGCCGCAAACAGCACGATCATGGATGTGAACGTAGCGACGGAAAGCACAAACTTCGCCAAGGAAAACATTCTGGTCCAGACTGGAACCGCGATGTTGGCGCAGGCGAACACGCTGCCGCAAATCGCATTGAAACTTCTCCAGTAAGAAGTTCAGTTCGATTAGTCCGGTCAGTTTAACCTCGGACGGCGCGAAAGCGTCGTCCGAGCTTTTGGCTTAAAAAAGCAACCTTGGCGGTGATTTGAAAACGGTGAAAATTGAATAAACGATTATGTCGAACATAACGAGCACGAGCAGCGGTTCAAATCTATTATCATCGCTTCTGGCAAGCGGTTCGCCGACGAGCCTTAGCGGTAATACTGCCGCTTCCAGCACAAGCAGCCTGGCCGTAACCGGGCTGGCGTCAGGCATGGACTGGTCCACCGTGATTTCCGAACTCGCGGCGGCGGAGCGCGGACCGGAAACGCAATGGGAACAACAGCAATCCAATCTCAGCGCGCAAAACTCGGTTTATACCACCATTGCCGGTGACTTGACCACCTTGCAAACGGATATCGAGACGTTGCAAGATGCTTCACTTTATACCAGCTCGTCGGTGCAGTCTTCCAATTCGACGGTGGCCACGGCAACCGCCGGTTCGGCGGCATCGCTGGGCAATTATACTTTTAATATTTCTCAACTCGCTACGGCCGCCCAATTGAACGGGTCAGCCGGCATCAGCCAGGCCATCAGCCCAGACGGCGATTTGAGCACTGTCACGATCGGCACGGCGGGATTTTCCACGCCGATCACGGCGGGCACTTTCACGGTGGATGGTGCGCAAGTTACGATTGCGACGACGGATTCGTTGCAGGATGTTTTCAATAACATCGCGACGGCCACAAATAATAAAGTCACGGCGAGCTATAATTCCAGCACGGATGAAATCACGTTAAGCAGCAGCGATAGCAGCCCAATCGTTCTTGGCAGCGCGGCGGACACGAGCAATTTTCTGCAGGTCGCCCAATTGTATAATAATCAAACGGGTTCCATCACCAGCAATTCGTCGCTCGGCCATGTGCAGTTGGGCGGGACGATGTCGGGCGCTGATTTGAGCACAGCCGTGACGGATGGCGGCAGCGGCGCAGGCAAGTTCACCATCAATGGCGTGGCGATCAATTATGATGCAAGTTCGGACAGCATTCAAAACGTGCTCGACAGCATCAACAGTTCCACGGCAGGCGTCACCGCCAGCTACGATTCCATCAACGACCGTTTTACACTGACCGACAATGCCACCGGCGATGTGGGGATTTCCATGCAGGATGTGACGGGAAATTTTCTGGCGGCGACCGGACTTTCCAGCGGCACTTTGCAAAGCGGCACAAATCTGCTCTACACGCTCAATGGCGGCACGCAACAACTGGTCAGCCAGTCCAACACCATCACCTCGGCCAGCTCCAGCATTGCGGGACTCACGGTCACCGCCTTGCAAACCGGTTCTGCGACCATGAGCGTGAGCACGGACACCAGCAAAGTCAGCACGGCGATCCAGCAATTTGTCACGGATTACAACGCGGTGCAGACGGCCATCATAAGTAACCAGACGGTTACCACGGCGGCCGATGGCACGGTGACGCCGGGAATTCTTACGGGCGATTTGACGGCCAACGGGATCGCTTCCGGTTTGCGGTCGCTCGTCGCCGCCGCTGTTCCGGGATTAGCCGGCACGGTCAATATGTTGTCTGATCTCGGCATTGAAACGAATGGCCAGGACAACACACTGGCGGTGGATACTGATACGTTGAACAGCGCTTTGGCGACGAATCTCAATAACGTGCAGTCGCTTTTTGACGATCCGACCAATGGGTTGGCGACGCAGTTGAATAATTACATCAACAATACCATCGGCACGAATGGAACGGTCACCAACCATCAAGCCAGCTTGACGCAGCAAAATTCTGATCTGACCACGCAAATCTCCAACTTGGAAACCAAGATCACCAATGATTCCAAGACTTGGACGAGTGAATTTGAAGCGATGGAAACGGCGGAATCGCAAACCAACCAGGAACTCACTTACCTGTCGGAACAGGTCACCAACGGATCGCTCTGATTTTTTATGAACGCTTTTATCTTTGCCAAACGGCTGTTTCTTGTGGCGATTATTTTCATCGGTTGCGCGCCATCGGGAAACGCGACCGAACTTTTTGCCGGCGATTTGAAACCAGACAATATTTTTGCGGCGGCGCCCGTTTTGCCGGCGAACTTGAAGCGCGTCGTTTTGCTGCCGCTGGCGCAGGATGATTCGCAATCGGATCTGGCGAGCGGCTGCGAAATGCTGGCTCCGGTTTTGCAATCTGAATTGATCAAGACGAAAAAATTTGAGGTGATCGCGGCAAGCGTAAAATCAATTCAAGCAATTACGGGCCGGTCGAGCTGGACGGGCGGGGAAATTCTGCCGGCCAATTTTTTTGATTCGTTGCAGCGCGTTTATGGCTGCGACGCGGTTTTGTTCTGCCAGTTGACGACCTTCCATCCGTATGCGCCGCTGGTGATCGGCTGGCGGATGAAACTGGTGGAGGCGGCGACGCAAAAAATTATCTGGTCGGCGGATGTCGTGTTTGATGCGAGCGAACCGGCGGTGAGCAAGAGCGCGCAGGAATTCCAAAGACAGCAGCAAGGCACGCAGGATAAACCGAAAACATTATTCAAGCGTTTGGTGGGCTGGTTGAACCGCGAACCGGCGTCCGCCGCCGACGCGCCGTGGACGGTTTTGAATTCGCCGCGTTATTTCGGCCAGTTTTCTGCCGTGAAATTATTGCAGACGCTGCCCGAAAGATGAAATCCCGGGCTAAAGTTATTTTGTTTGCCGCCGATAAGATATTGCGCAGTGTAGAGTTTGTAAGATTTGTTCCGAAAAAATAAAAATTATGGAAGTTAAGTTCAATCCCGGCCTGAACGTGAGTCCCGAAGCCGGCCAGCCGGTCGCCCGCCAACAAACCACCCCGCCCGCCGATACTACCATGTCCTTTGAGAGCACACAGGCTCTGGAAAAAACGTTGCAGGATACGCCGACGATCCGCCCCGAAACCGTGGCTCGGGCCAGCGCGCTGGTGGCCGATGGCAATTATCCTTCCGACGACCTGCTGGGAAAAATGGCCGGGTTGCTGGCCGATAAAATCAACAACGAATAAATTTTCAGCGCGCAATGAACACCGCCAATTCCTGGAAATCTTACAAAAAAATCGCGACGCAAACCGCGACGCCCGGACAATTGATCCTGATGCTTTTTGACGGCGCGCTGCTTTCCATGGAGCGCGCGTTGACCGGTTTCGCATGCACCGATCCGCGCGAAAAAAACGAGACGATCCACAATAATTTGCGGCGGGCGACGGACATCATCCGGCATTTGAATGGTTGTTTGAATCTCGAAGCGGGCGGCAAACTGGCGGAAACGCTGCGCCGGCTTTATCATTATTTCGACCAGCGGCTCACGGAAAGTAATTTCAGAAAACAGCGCGAAGGCGTGGACGAAGTCATCGGCCGGCTGAAAGAAATCCGCGATGCGTGGGCGACGATGCTGGCCAATCAAGAATTGGAATTGGCACCGGTTTACGATCCGGAAAATTCGTTGCAGCCGGTATGAGCGCGGAAAATTCGCTGCTGGAAGCTTATGAAGAATGGCATCGCCTCACGGAAGCCGAAGGTAAAGCCATCCGTATGCGCGATTGGAATTTTTTACTCGATTGCCAGCGCGTCATCCAAAAGCTTCAGCCGGTCATCACTCAATTAAACCGCGAAGTGCGCGAGGAATGGCGGCAGACAGGCGTTGATCTGGCGGCCAAGGAAAAAAAACTGCGCACGGTCATTTCCGAACTGATCGAGATGGGCCGGAAAAATAAATTGCTCATCCAGGAAGCGCGCGAAGTTGCGAAAGCGGAGCGCGACCAGCTTGAACAAGCGAGCCTGAATTTGAAACGCCTGCAACAATCTTACGTCGCCGCCCGCCCGGCGGCATGGGTTTCGTTTTCTTAAAATCAACTTGCGCCTGGAACTGCCATGAAAGATCTGGACGCAAACCGCAAAACAACCGACCCGATTCTTTTAGTGGATGACGAGGCGGGGATTGTTTCCTTGCTGCAAGACGATCTGGAACGCGCCGGTTATACGACGGTCGGCGTGACCAATCCGTTGCGGGCATTGGAACAAATCAAGCAGCGGAATTTTTCCATCATCATTTCCGACCAGCGGATGCCGGATTTGCCGGGCTTGGAATTGCTGGCGCATGCGAGCCGGCTTCAGCCGGACGCGACGCGCATTCTCATCACCGCCGTGGCCGATCTCGACATGGTGATCGAGGCGATCAACAAGGGCGAAATTTTCCGTTTCATCCTCAAGCCGTGGCTGCGCGAGGAATTTTTGGCGACGGTCAAAAACGGCGTGCAGCGTCACGAATTGATCTGCCAGAATAATCATCTTCACGCCGCGACGCAGGCGATGAACGAGCAATTGGTGGAATTGAACCGTTCGCTCGAAAAGCAGGTCAAACTGGTCGCGCAGCAAAATTTGCAGTTGGGCGATGTGAACGCGGCGTTGGAAGATAATCTGGTTCATTCCATGGAATTATGCGTTCACACCATGGAAACTTTTTATCCGCTGCTCGGCAACCGGTCGCGGCGCGTTTTTCAGTTGTGCAAATCCATTTCCCATGTGCTGCAGTTGAACGGTGAAGATACGCGCGTGCTGGAAAGCAGCGCGTTGTTGTATGACATCGGCCTGGTCGGCGTGCCGCGGCAAATGATCCGGCACTGGCAGGAAGCGCCGAACTCGTTGAGCGCGGCGGAAAAAGCGTTGATCGAACAGCACCCGATCCTTGGCCAGGAACTCACCGCGTTCGGCAGCAATCTGGAAACGGTCGGCACCATCATCCGCGCGCATCACGAAAATTTTGACGGCAGTGGTTATCCCGACCAACTCGAAGGACAAAATATTCCGTGGCTCGCGCGATTGCTGGCTGTCGCCGTGGCTTTTGCTTCCAGTCCGTTCACGGATGCGGATGCGATTGAAAGATTGAAGGCCGGCTCCGGTTCAATTTTTGATCCTGAAGCGGTGCGGATTTTTTTACGCGCGCATACCGTGGCCGTGGTTCCGCGCCGGGAACGCCAGATCGGGCTCGCGGATTTGCGACCGGGAATGGTTTTGGCGAAAGGCATCCACACTTACAACGGCTTGCTGCTCGTCGGCCAGAACCAGCAACTGAATGCGACTTTTATTGAAAAAGTGCTCAATCATAACCGGATTCAGCCGATTACAGAAACATTGGTCATCTATTGCTGAATCGTTAAGGGAATGAAGCCTTCGCCCGTTCAATCGTTGTCGCCAGAGCAAGAATCCACTGCCCGCTGGTGGTGGAGCCTTTTCAACGCCGCTGAAGATGCGCAGATGGTTTGCCGCGCCGACGGCATCACGCAACATATCAATCCCAAAGCCATCCGGCTTTTCAAACTCCGGCCGGAATCTGGCTTGGATGATTTTTCGATATACAAAATCCTGCCGACATCGCTGCATCAAAAATTCGGCTGGATTTTGCAAAATCGTTCCGCGCCGGCAGAAACCATTCAAGCGGTGATGATCACATTGGGCGATGGAACGAGTTCGTTGATGGATCTGGAAGTCATTCCGCTGGACGGCGGTTCGGTGCTGGTGAGTTTCAAAGACACCACGATGCGCCACCGGCTGGCTTCGCACGTTCAACGGCTCATCACGGCGGTGGACGCCACGCCGGATGTTTTTTTGGTCACGGACGCGAATCTGCGGATCACTTATGTGAACCCGGCTTTTCAAACCGCCACCGGCTACGGCATCGAGGAAGTGATCGGCCGTTCGGATGAATTTTTGCGCGCACCGGACGAACAGGAAAAAGTCCGCGCCTATCTCAATCACGTCAGCCAGGGCCGCGAGTGGATCGGCGAACTGACGAACGTAAAACGCAACGGCGAAATTTATTTTGTCGAGTCCACGGTTTCGCCGATCTTCGACATTGCCGGGCTTTTCATGGGTTATGTCATCTGCGAGCGCGACATCACGATGCGTAAGCAATTGCAGGACGCGCTGCGCGTCGAACGCGATTTTGCCCAAAGCATTTTGCTCTCGCTCGAAGGTGCGATTTATACACTCGACCGTGAACTGCGCCTGACGCACGCGAACGAAGGCTGGCGACATTTTCCGGCGGAACACGGCGGCATTTGCCTGAAAGGCGAACCGGAAATCGGCCGGGCGCTGCTCGATTATGTGCCCGATTCCGAACGCCGCCGCGAACTGGATTCGTTGTTTCAAGGCGTCCTCGGCTCCGGCATCACGCAGGTAAATTCGTTTCAGGCGGCGGACGGACATTATTGGGTCGTGAAAATTTCGCCGTGGATCACCGGCATCCAGTTGCGCGGTTTGATTTGCAGCATTGAAGATCACACGCAAAATCACGAACTGCAGAACCAGCTTTTCCAGTCGCAGAAAATGGAGATCATCGGCACGCTCGCCGCCGGCGTCGCGCATGATTTTAACAATCTGCTGCAAGTCATCATCGGCCATTCCCAACTGATCCAGATGCAGGCGCAGAACGAATCGGCCTCGCTGCGCCAAGGGCTGGAAAAAATCAGCATGGCCGCTTTTCGCGCCCGCGACATCACGCAACAACTGCTTTCGTTCAGCCGCGCCGCCGATGAAAAAAGTGTCGTGCTGGACTTGAATAACATCATCAAGGAAGCCGGCAAACTGAGCCGCTGCACGCTGCAACAAAATGTGACGCTGGAAATTTTACCGACGACCGAGGCGATTCCAGTGAAAATAGATTCAACGCGCGCAAGCCAGGCGTTGCTCAATCTGTGCGTGAATGCACAGGACGCCATGCCGAACGGCGGCCAGATTTCTTTGACAAACGCCGTCGTCAAAATTTCTTCCGTCATCGCGGCGCGCCATCAGCTTCAAACCGGCGAATTGTATGCGCGATGCAGTGTCGCGGATAACGGCGGCGGCATTCCGCCTCAATTGTTAGCCCGCATTTTTCAACCGTTTTTCACCACCAAAGCGGCGGGCAAAGGCACCGGTCTCGGCCTGCCGATCGTCCAACGCGTCGTGCAGGAAGCCGGCGGTTTTGTTGAAGTGGAAAGCGTTCTTCGCAGCGGCACAACCTTTCATCTTTACCTGCCGCTGGCGCATGATCAAATCACGTCCGCTGCCGCCGCGCCGCAAACACCGTTGGCGCAAGGCTCCGGTCGGATTCTCGTCGTGGATGATGTGGACCTGCTGCGCGATTTCGCCAAAAACTTTTTGGAGATGGCCGGCTTCACCGTTCTCACCGCCGACAACGGCAAGGAAGCGATCCACATTCTCGAAGCCTCCATTGAACCCGTGGATCTCATCCTGGCCGATTACAACATGCCCGGCATGAACGGCGTCGAATTATTGAATCAAACCAACGCGCGCTGGCCGAAAACTAAATTCATTTTGTCCACGGGCTATCTGGATGAAAAAAATCGCTTCAACGTGGAACTGCACAACGCCAGTTTGATTTTAAAACCTTACGCCATCCACGATGTCATAAAAATCATCCTGGAAAAATTGACGCCGCACTGAATTTCAGGTCTGGCGGCGTTTCGGTTCTGCGAATGTTTTTTGGTGGGGCGAGCGTCCTCGCGAGCCGGACGACCTTGGGTTAAGCGGCTCGTCAGGAGCCTCGCCCCACCAGATTAAAACGCCAGCGCCTTCTCCAACATCTGCGACGCCGTCGGCAACGTAGCCGAAAGTTTTTCCAGTTGCGAATTGATCCGCCCGACCACCGCGTTCGCCCGCATCGCGATCAATCTTTGATACCATTTGATGAACGCGCGGCTCGTCGCCAGTTCATCCACAATTTTGTCCGGAGAATGTTTTGTCCGCGCTTCCAGCAATTCGCACAAAATCAATGCCGCCAAAATATTCGGCTGACGCTCGCTGTTCCAAAGCCGTTCCCACAATTCCATCGCCGCCATTGTTTCTGCGCCCAACATCAGCACTTCGGCGCGTTGCGTGCTGACAAGAAAATCTTCCGCGACATAACGCATCGCTTCGCCCGTCCAATCGTGCGCGAACTCCAAAAATTCCGCGCGCGTCAAAGCGATTTCGCCGCCCAGCCGCCAAGCCGCGACATTGCGGGAATTCGCCGCGACGAGTTCGTTCAATTTATGAAACGCCTCGACCGCGCGATTTTGTCCCGCCAAAAATTTTGCATAATCCAATCTCACATCGTCCAAACGACCTTTTTCCGTCAACGCAATTTGAAACGCTTTTTCCGCGCCTGCCGCGTCGCCGGATTTAGCCAGCGACAAAGCGAGACAATGATTTGGCGCTGCTGTGTGAATATCCGTGTTGATCGGCGAAAAAACCGGACGGCTGCGCTTGGCGATGCACTCGCGCATCTGTCCCGCCGCCGTGCCGAATTGTTTTAATTCAAACAACGACAAACTGAGCGCAAAATGATGCGACGCCGTCATGCCGTTTTTCGCGAGCGGCGAATCAAACACGCGAACGACTTCTTCATGCGCGCGGATTTTGTAAAGCTGGCTGGTAAATTGTGTCAGCAACACCTCGCGCAATTCCGGCACGAACTCGTCCGCCTTTTGCGCGGACATTAATCGAAACGCTTCGCGATATTTTTCGATGCCAGCGGCAAGATTTTCGGAGCGAACCAATTCGAGCCCGAAATTCATCATCAGATTCGCGTCGCCCGGATTCTCAGCAACCGCCTCCCGCAACAGATTCAAATTGCGTTCAATCTTGTTTCGATCGCGAAGCATTTCCTTGGTGTAACCGTGATGCAACAATTCCGCCGTGCCGAATCCGATTTCCAATCCCCACGCTTTGCTATGCGGCACGAGGCTTGGAAAAATCTGTTCATGCACGCGGCCCGAATAAAAAATTCCCGGCATATTGCGGAATAATCGCGGCACAAAACTGTGTCCCG
>JAMFSG010000078.1 GCA_026225155.1 Verrucomicrobiota bacterium | reverse complement strand
GGAAGGTTTCGTCGGCAACCGCATCACCGCGCTTTACGGTATCGTCAACGGGACGTGTAATTACATCCTCACGCGCATGAAACTCGAAGGCGCGGACTTCGCCGAAGTTCTCGCGGACGCGCAAAAATTGGGTTACGCCGAAACGCCGCCCGATCTCGACATTGACGGCCACGACGCCGCGCACAAGATCGGTATTCTCGCATCACTCGCGCATGGTTTTTGGGTGAACCCGAAAAAAATTCACGTCGAAGGCATCCGCCACATTTCCGCGCTCGACATCAAATTCGCCGGCAAACTCGGTTACACGATCAAGCTGCTCGGCGTCGTGAAAAAATTGGACGATGGCTGCCGCGTGCAAGTTTCCGTTTATCCAACGCTCGTGCCGAACACGCACGTTCTCGCGAGTGTGAATTATGCGTTCAACGCCGTTTTTGTTCACGGCGATGTCGTCGGCGATTCACTTTTTTACGGACGCGGTGCGGGCAAAGACGCGACAGCCAGCGCGGTTTTGAGCGATCTCGCGGATGCCGCGCTCGACCTGAAATTCGCCAATAAACATCGCATCCCGCCGTTCACGCCGCACGAATGTTCCGGCAAAGTCGCGCCGATTGACGAAGTGGTTTCGCAATATTTTGTCCGCCTCAACGTCGCGGACAAACCGGGCGCACTCGCGCGCGTCGCCACGATTTTCGGCCAGTCGAAAATCGGGATTTCATCCGTCATCCAGCCCGAAGGTCATGAAGGTGATTTTGTGCCGCTGATCTTCATGCTGCATTACGCGACGAACGGCGCGGTCAAAAAAGCGCTCGCCAAAATCGCGCAATTGCCGGCCGTCAAAGGCAAACCCGTGATGATTCGGGTGGAAAATTTTGAGTGAATCCGGTATTGTCAATGGCATGAGCACGGTTGCTGAAATCACTGAAGTCATTCCCCGCCTGACCAATGCTGAGTTGCGTGAAGTCGAACGCGTGGTTCTTCAGGCTTATCGCGAACGCAAGGTCGGGATCATTTTTGACGACGCTTACGGCACATTCACCGAAGATGACTTGCGCGCCATCCAAGACCAGGCACTGCAAATGATTGACGGAGAACCAGCGAAGCCATGAACCGCCCGCAACGTGGTGAAGTCTGGCTGGCAGATTGCGGTATGGCGGCAAAAGTCCGTCCGGTCGTGGTCATCAGCATTCCTTTCCAAGACACCGACCGCGCGCTCATCACTGTCGTGCCGCACACGACCAAGGTTATCGGCTCGGAATTTGAAGTGCCATTGCCGATCCGCTGGCTGGAAAAAGGCGCATTCAATATTCAGGCCATATTTCCACTGGTGACGCCGCAATTCATCCGCCGACTCGGGACGATGACGGCGGAACATTTATTAGAAATCGAAACCGTATTGCGCCGCTGGGAAGGTCTGCGCTGATATTTTAATATGCCCCTGCTTTTTCATTCCACCAACGGTCAATCGCCCGCCGTCAATTTGCGCGAGGCGTTGCTCGCCGGCCAGGCGCCGGATCGCGGACTTTATTTTCCCAAACAATTTCCGCGTTTCACGTTCAACGAACTCGCGGCGTTTTCGCGGCTGCCCTATCACGAAATCGCCTTCCGCGTTTTGTCCAAATTTACCGATGGCATTGTGTCGCCGCCTGAACTCGCGAAGTTTTGCGCGGATGCCTACAATTTTCCCGTGCCGCTGGAAGTCGTGAACTTCCGCACGTTCCTGATGCGCCTCGATCAAGGTCCGACGGCGTCGTTCAAAGATTTTGCCGCGCAGATGATGGCGCGGTTGTTCGGTAAATTTCTGCGCGAAGACAACCGGCAAGTCACGATTCTCACTGCGACGAGCGGCGACACGGGTTCCGCCGTGGCGCATGCGTTCCACAAAATTCCCGGCGTTCGTGTCATCGTGCTTTTTCCGATCGCGGAAGTGAGCGAAAGCCAGCGCAAATTGATGACGACCTTGCGCGACAACATTCGCACCGTCGCCGTTGACGGAAAATTCGACGACTGTCAGGCGATGGTGAAACGCGCTTTTGCCGACGCGGACTTGAAACACATTCCGCTGTCGTCCGCGAATTCCATCAACATCGGACGTTTGCTGCCGCAGAGTGTTTATTATTTTTACGCCGCGTCGCGCGTCGCGCAGGCGGGCGAACCGGTCGTATTCTCGATTCCCAGCGGTAATTTCGGCGACATGATGGGCGCCATCGTCGCGCGCGAAATGGGTTTACCCGTGCGGAAAATCATCGCCGCCGTCAATGACAACGATGCGTTTCCAAAATTTTTGGCGAGCGGCGACTATCAAAAAATTTCGCCGTCCCGCAACTCACTTTCCAACGCGATGAACGTCGGCCACGCGAGCAACCTCGCTCGGCTCGTGTCTGTTTATGGCGGTCAGATGGACGAGACGGGGAAAATTTTGCAACCGCCGAACCTCGACGCGATGCGCCGCGACATTTTTTCTTCCTCGATTTCCGACGAGCGCACGGTCGCCGGCTTGCGCGATTTTTGGAATCAATTTCAGCTCCTGCTCGAACCGCACGGTTCCGTCGCGTGGCAAGGTTTTCAAGATTGGAACGCGATGGAACCGCTGGCGAATTCGCCTGCCGTCATTGTCGAAACCGCGAACCCGGCGAAATTTCCCGTCGAAGTCCAAAAAGTCGTCGGCTGGGAACCAGACGTGCCGACGAACATGCTTGCTTCGCTGCGTCTGCCGGAAGATTTCGACCGGATGGATGCGGATTACGAGAAGTTCAAAACGTATTTGATCCAGAAGCACGCGTAAAATTGGGTTCTCCAATTCCGTCTTTTCAAACGTCTTTCATCTGACTATGCTTCCGTTTCCGTTTTGAGCTTGGCAGAAGTTTTGTAGCTCTTTGGAATTTTATGGCATTGATTGTTCAAAAATATGGCGGCACGTCGGTCGGCAATCCCGACCGCATCAAGAACGTCGCCAAGCGCGTCGCGGAATATCGTTCGCGCGGCGATCAGGTTGTCGTCGTCGTTTCGGCGATGAGCGGTGTCACCGATAATCTCATCAAGCTCGCGAAGGAAATCATGTCGTTGCCGAGCGAACGCGAGATGGACATGCTCCTCGCGACCGGCGAACAGCAGACCATCGCGTTGACCGCGATCGCGCTGCACAATCTCGGCGTCAAAGCCGTTTCGCTCACCGGCGCGCAGGCGGGCATCGTCACCGACGGCGTTCACACGAAGGCGAAAATCCACAACATCACGCCGAAAAAAGTTCACGAACTTTTGGATCAAGGCAATGTCGTCATCGTCGCCGGTTTTCAAGGCGAAACGCGCGAAGGTCAAATTACTACGCTCGGTCGCGGCGGTTCAGATTTGACGGCGATTGCGCTGGCGGCTGCGTTGAAAGCCGATCTTTGCCAGATTTATACGGACGTTGATGGCGTTTATACCGCCGATCCGCGCATCGTGCCGAACGCGAAAAAGTTGCCCGAAATTTCCTACGACGAAATGTTGGAACTCGCGAGCCTCGGCGCCAAAGTGATGCAGAGCCGCTCGGTTGAATTTGCCAAAAAATTTGGAGTCGTGTTTGAAGTCCGCTCCAGCCTAAACGAAAACCCCGGAACGATTGTGAAAGAAGAAACCAAAAGCATGGAAGACGTCGTCGTGCGCGGCGTGGCGCTCGACAAAAATCAGGCCAAGGTCACGCTCATCGGCGTGCCCGACAAACCCGGCGTGGCCGCGAAAGTTTTCAAGGCGCTCGGCGACGCGACCGTGAACGTGGACATGATCGTCCAAAATATTTCCCACGGGTCTTTGCAGACGGCCACCAATACGCCGACGACGGATATTTCCTTCACAACCGACAAGGCGGATTTGCTCAAGGCGCAAAAGGTCATTGACGGCCTCAAAAAAGAACTCGGCTTCAACGATGTTTTGACCGATGAAAAAATCGGCAAACTTTCCATCGTCGGCGTCGGCATGAAATCGCACACCGGTGTCGCCGGAAAAATGTTCGACGTGCTCGCGAAAGAAGGCGTGAACATCGGCATGATCTCGACGAGCGAAATCAAAATTTCCGTGACAATTGACCTGGCCAAAGGCGAAGCCGCAACACGCGCCGTGCACGCGGCGTTTATTGGTTAAACCAGTAAATAATTGACGCCAACGCAAATCGCCTTTATTTTCAACGCGTGAATCAAAACTTAAACCTGCTGCTTACGAACGCGCTGCTGACCGGCGCGGCAGTCGGGTTTTGATTCGTTCACGAAATTTATCAACCCACTGCCGATTCGGCGGTGGGTTTTTTGTTTTTAACCACGGATTAACACTGATGAACACGGATGGGAAAAATTTTTGTCCGCAGATTGCGCGGATTAACGCAGATTTTTCACGGAATCTTTTCTGCGAAAATCGGCGCGATCTGCGGATGTTTTTATCCGTGCGCATCGGTGTTAATCCGTGGTTAAATTTTTCAGTCATTTAAGTTTATGCAAAATCCGTCATCGAAATATCGTCCGTTCCAACACGCGCCGAAATTGGCCGACCGCCAATGGCCTTCGCGCGAACTCACGCACGCGCCGCGCTGGGCGAGCGTGGATTTGCGCGACGGCAACCAGGCGCTCGCCGTGCCGATGAACGTGTCGCAAAAATTGGAATTGTTCCAGACGCTCGTGAAGATCGGCTTCAAGGAAATTGAAGTCGGTTTTCCGTCGGCGTCGAACACGGAATTTGCCTTCAACCGTTTGCTCATCGAAAAAGGTCACGCGCCGGACGACGTGTGGTTGCAGGTGCTCGTGCAGGCACGCGAAGATTTGATCGAACGGACGGTTGAGTCTTTGATCGGCGCAAAAAAAGTCATCATCCATTTGTATAATTCCACTTCGCCCGCGCAGCGCCGCGTCGTGTTCGGAAAATCGAAGGACGAAATCAAAGCCATCGCCGTGCGAGGTGCGCAGTGGATCAAAGAGCGTTTGCATCGGCTTGAAGCCGGCGGCACGGAAGTGATGCTCCAATATTCGCCGGAAAGTTTCAGCATGACGGAAGTGGAATTCGCGAAGGAAATTTCCGAAGCGGTCATGGACGTCTGGCAGCCGACGCCGCAGCGGAAAATGATTTTGAATTTGCCGGACACGGTCGAAGTCGCGATGCCCAATGTTTATGCGGATCAAATCGAATGGATGTGCCGCAACATCAAAAACCGCGATTCGCTCATCATCAGTTTGCACACGCATAATGATCGTTGCACCGGCGTCGCCGCGACGGAACTCGGAATGCTCGCCGGCGCAAATCGCGTCGAAGGAACTTTGTTCGGCAACGGCGAGCGCACGGGCAATTTGGACATTGTGACCGTCGCGTTGAATCTTTTCATGCACGGCATTGATCCGAAATTAGATTTCTCCAATCTCGGTTCGATCATCGAAGTTTACGAACGTTGCACCGGCATGACGGTTCCGCCGCGCCAGCCTTACGCGGGCGAATTGGTTTTCACCGCGTTCAGCGGTTCGCATCAGGACGCGATCAAAAAAGGTCTCGCGGAATGGGAAAATAAAAAACGTGAACATTGGGACGTGCCGTATCTCACGATTGATCCGGCGGACATCGGCCGCAAATATCAGGAAGTCATCCGCGTGAATTCGCAATCCGGCAAAGGCGGCGTCGCGTATCTGCTCGAAAGCGAATTCGGCATTGAATTGCCGAAGGACATGCAGCGCGAGTTCGGCCCGATTGCGAACGACGCCGTGGACAAGCTTGGTCGTGAAGTGAGCGGCGCGGAATTGAAAGCGATGTTCTGGCGCGAATACGTTGAAAAAAATTCGCCATGGTCGTTACAAAGTTTTGAGACCGAAAGCAAAAACGGCGTCGTGAAATGCCGCGCAAAATTATTGCGCGATGGCAAACCAGTTGAATTCTCCGGCGAAGGCAATGGCCCGCTAGCCGCGCTCGTTCATGGATTCGGAACGATTGGCATTCCGCGATTTGAAATTTCCAGTTACAGCGAACATGCATTGAGTTCCAGCGAATCCGCAGCGGCGATTTCCTATATCCAGATCAAAACCGCCGACGGCAAATCGCGCTGGGGCGCGGGCGTGGACACGAACATCGAACTCGCTTCGATCAAAGCCGTGTTGAGCGCGTTGAACCGGCTGTGATTCATTCTTGCGAAACGGAAGCGGCTCGTTGAAAATTCGGATCATGAATTTACGCAGTGTCTTTCTTGGCTGCTTGGCAATCGCTTTTTTCATCACGGCGTGCGCACATAAACAAGTCGCGCCTACTCCCGCAAAACCCGCAGTCGTCGCTGCACCGCCGCAAGTTTCCGCACCAGTTCCGCCGCCGATAACTTCAGCGGTGGCGACCGCGCCGGTTTATGTGCCGGATTATTCGCATGCAGGACAAGCTTTGCCGGACGGAGTGTTTGCGTGGGATGCATTGTCCAAATCCGTGGATGCTGCCGCCGAGCAGGATTTTGCGCGGTTCGCTTTTAGCTTCACCAACGTCACCAAGGATAATGTCACAGTCTTAAACGTGCACCCGTCCTGCGGTTGCACCACGGCAGAATTGCCGCCGACGCCGTGGACGATTCCGGCCGGAGCCGGTGGGGTGATCAAATTGAACGTCAATCTTGCCGGCAAATTCGGCACGGTTTTCAAATCCGCAAAAGTGACGACGGACAAGGGTAATAAAGATTTGATGTTGCGAATCAACATTCAGCCGCCGGTCGTGGTAAAAATGACCGACGAAGAACGCGCTGCCGGACTGGCGAAGGCAAAAGTGGATCGGCAGGCGGTTTTCAAGGGTGATTGTGCCAGCTGCCACGCGAAAAATCTCGACGGCAAATATGGCGTGCAGCTTTACGACGCTGTTTGTGGCATCTGCCACGACGCCGAACGCCGCGCGCAGATGGTTCCTGATTTGAGTAAATTAACCGTGCCGACCAATCAAGAATTTTGGCGCACCTGGATCACTTACGGCAAACCCGGTTCGCTCATGCCTGCCTTTTCCAGCTCGCAAGGCGGTCCGCTGACCGACGTTCAGATCGCCTCGCTCGCGGCATATCTCAATGTCACACATCCCACACACGCACCGCAGCCGGCCCAGTAAAATTTTAAAGCCCAAAAAAGTCGGCAACCTTTACACATTTTTCCGCCGACATCAAAAAACATTTTCTTCAGGAAAATATTTTCCCCTTTGTTTCCAATGGGTTTTGCGTTTGCATTCAAAATCCGCTTAACCCGGCTCGCCTTATGCTTAAAGCCCATGTCGTTATGATGCATCTGTCTCAAAGAATCCTGCCGTTTGCGGTTTATCATTTTTTTGCGGATTTCCGGTTGCGCTTGTCTTGGCCTTGGTTTTTCCGGCAATGCGGCAGCTTGACCGTGATTTTGTTGCTTTCGATTTTGAGCTATTTTCTGGCTGGCCATTTTATTTTACAACCTCTCAAGGTTTCCGGCCATAGCATGGATCCCACTTTAATGGATAACGGAAATTATTGGGTCAACCATTGCGTCTATTTGAAAAATGACCCGCAACGCACCGACATCGTCGAAGTCAAAGATCCGCAGGACGGCGTGCTCATCGTCAAACGCATCATCGCCCTCCCCGGCGAATCAGTTTATTTCAAATGCGGCGTCGTCTATGTCAACGGCCAGCGGCTCAAGGAAGATTATCTTTTGCCGCGCACGCTCACATTTGCTTTGGAAAAAAGTGAAGACGAATTGATCTGCTGCGGCAAAGACCAATACTTCGTCCTCGGCGACAACCGCGGCAATAGCACCGACAGCCGCGTTTTCGGCGCCGTGCCGCGCCAAAATATCCTCGGCAAAGTTGTCGAATAAATCGGGAAAAACTTGCGCGAATCGTTTCCCGGATTAGTCTGTCAACCATGATGACGAAACCGGTTGACGCGATGACGCACACCAAAATTTCCGAACTCGGCCAGCGCGTTTTGGGCGGCGGCCAGATTTCCCGCGACGAAGCGTCGTGGCTTTTCAATCTCGAATCGTCCGCCGATATTCTGGATTTGCTGTCGTGGGCGAATCGCATCCGTGAACAATTCAAGGGCAACAAAATTCATCTCTGCTCCATCGTCAACGCCAAGGCCGGCGCGTGTTCGGAGAATTGCAGCTTCTGCGCGCAGTCATCGCATTACCAGACCGGCTCGCCGAAATACGGTTTCATCGAACCCGAACCCGTGAACGAAGCCGCTGACGAAGCAAATAAAAATTCCGTCACCGCCGTCGGACTCGTCGCGGCGTGGAAAGGCCTCAACGAAGGCCCGATGCTCGACGAAGTCTGCGACCGCATCCGCGAATTGAAGGCCGGCGGCAAGACGCGCCCCGACGCCTCGCTCGGCATCATCAAGAAACAGGAAGTCGCGAATCGTCTCAAGGAAGCCGGCCTCGAATGTTACGGCCACAATCTCGAAAGCTCGCGCCGCTTTTTTCCGCAGACCTGCTCCACGCACACGTTCGACGACCGGCTCGAAACCATCGGCTATCTGAAAAAGGCCGGCATCAAGATTTGTTCCGGCGGCATCATCGGCATGGGCGAGACGCGCGCCGACCGCTGCGACCTCGCGTTTGAATTGAAAGCCATCGGCGCGAACGTCGTGCCCGTCAACATCCTCAATCCCATTCCCGGCACGCCGTTTGCAAAACTAGAACCGTTGCCCGTGATGGAAATTTTGAAGACCATCGCGTGCTTCCGTTTCATTTTGCCGCGACAGGAAATCATGATCGCCGGCGGCCGCACCGTGAACCTGCGCGACGCGCAAAGCATGATCTTCATGGCCGGCGCGAGCGCGCTGATGGTCGGCAACTATCTCACCACGCTGAACCAGCCCGTCGAAAAAGATCTGCAAATGCTCAAAGACCTCGGCCTCGACCCGAACTGGGACAGCCACGATTTCAGCGATCAGGAAGAAGGCGGCTGCGGCTGTGGGAAAGAAAATTGCGAAACGGAAGCGGCTATGGCGTAATTCATTTTTAAGTGAGTTACGAATCCGAAAATAGACTGCAAGTCGACACGAGCCTCGCAAAGCTTTATTCGATTCTAAATCTTTTGGGCTATCGTCGGCTTGCGTTGCCGTAATGGAAATTTGAATGTCAGTTGGCTTGTTTCCACCATTACAACGATTCAAATTACCAATCTTGGAGCGGCGTTGAATTGTCTGTGTCGCGAAATAAAACTGGCGAGTTAGTTGTTTCTACTCGCACAAACATTTCCCGAAGCCACTACGATTTGCAGCACCAAAACAATACAATCCGAACATTGCAAAAGTTTTTTGGAGGCTCGTTTGTTACCGATGAAGGAAAGGGACGTTATTTCCATCCCGACGGGAGCGCGCCGTCGCCCTCGCAATCTGGATGTCACAAAGCATTTCAGCATTTTGGCGGTAATTTAATTAAGGCCGATGTTTATTTGATGAATCGCGTCTTTCCAAATAAGCAGTGGGAAAAAACTGGCGTCTTTGGCTTCATGGACGCCATGAACCCACGTCTGCTGTCGAACAATCTCCTGTTGCCTTACCTCGTCGCGGTGCTGGAGGATTATTTCAAATCAACTTTTGTTGCGTTGCTCAAGTATTCCGACCGAAAGGAATCTTTTCTTAAAGGAAGCAGATTATCATCTGAACAGCTTTGCAGAATTTCATCTGGCTCAATGTCTGTTGAGGAGGCCGTATCAGAGATGCTCCCGTTTCAAAGCATATCGGCAATTTGCCAGCACTTTCATCAGCTTGAACCCAAGCTTGATTTGGCGGGCGCATTGAAAAGACCTTATCGGCGGCGCAAACAATCGCTCTTCATCACACTCGACCACCTTGTCAAACTTCGCCACGATTTCATTCACCGGGCAGAAATGGATACGACGTTTACGGATAACGAACTGAAACGTGCAATGGACGATGTGGAAACGTCTGTGATTCGCTGCTACAAACAAATTACAAATTTCTACGGCTGGCCTTTGGAAAAGAATTGGGGACGATGAAATAATTCACCTTGTTGATTATTTTCCTAGCGCCGTAGGCGCGACATCTTTGTAGAAACCCAAACCAAAAATTCCCCGGCCCCGTCGGGGCGGCATCATCGGTTGTAGCCGCGCTGTGTCAGCGCCGTCGTCGGTCACAGACCGACGCTACAAGATTTCGCTCCTACGGAGCTTTGGCCGCTTTTAATTTTCCAACTACAAAGATGCCAGCCCTACGGGCTTCTGAAAAATTAGATTCGTGTAATTTGCGGCAAAAATTTCTTTGCGTCTTGGCGCCTTTGCGTGAACCTTTTGCGGGTGCAAAAACTGGGAAAAAATCTGGGCCGCTATTTCGGTGAGACGATTGACATCCGCGCCGTGCTGCGTGAAATAGATGTCGCGGCGGGAACGCGCGGCTGGACTTCGGAAATTTTCCACGAGGTCGGAGGCTTGCCGTTGATCGCATTACATCGCGCGGCTTTTTCTCAAACGCCGGACGCAAAACGCCTTTACATTTCCACCGGCATTCACGGCGACGAACCGGCCGGACCGCTCGCAGTTCTGGAATTGATTCGCGAAAATCGCTGGCCGGAAAATGCGGAAATTTTTCTGCTGCCCTGTTTGAATCCGGTCGGCTTCACGCGCAACCAACGCGAGAACGCCGATGGCAAGGATTTGAACCGCGATTATCGCAACACGGAATCGAGCGAAGTCGCCGCGCACATCCGCTGGCTCGAACGGCAGCCGAATTTTGACACCACGTTTTGCCTGCACGAAGATTGGGAGTCGCACGGATTTTATCTTTACGAACTGAATCCCGACCAACAACCGTCACCCGCGCGCGCGATGCTCGACGCCGTGGCGCAGGTTTGCCCGATTGATCTGTCGCCCGTCATCGAAGACCGCGACGCCGACCGCGGCCTCATCAATCCAAGCCTCGATCCCGCCACGCGCCCGCTCTGGCCAGAAGCGTTTTGGTTGATCCAAAATAAAACGCGCCACAGTTACACGCTCGAAGCGCCGTCGGATTTTCCCTTGAAAACACGCGTGAACGCACTCGTCGCCGCGATGAACAAAGCATTGCATTTTTAGCCACGGATGAAACACGAAATGAACACGGATAAAATGTCGCGCGAAGAACACGAAGATGGCGAAGGAAAAATCTTCTTCGCAAACTTCGCGTCCTTCGCGCGATTCTTTTTGAAAACTCATTTCAAAATCTGTGTTTCATCTGTGGCTAAATAAAACCGATGAGCAAACCGGGTAAATCGCAGTGGGATTTTGGCGAACTGTTTTCCGTCGCGGAAACGCGGAAAGTTTTGTCGGTCTCGGAACTGACGACGCAAGTGCGCGCGTTGCTGGAAAAACAATTCGGCACGATTTGGGTCAGCGGCGAGATCACGAATTTGCGCGCGCAAAGTTCCGGCCACATTTATTTCACGCTCAAAGATGCAGGCGCGCAGTTGAGCTGCGTCCTGTTCAGTCGCGAAAAAGTTTCGCAGCGCGAACTGCTCGCGGATGGAAAAAAAGTCCTGCTTCAAGGCGACGTAACGGTTTATGAAGCACGCGGGCAATATCAACTCATCGTCCGCGCGGTGGAATTTCAAGGCGTCGGCGCATTGCAGATTGCGTTTGAAAAACTGAAACAAAAGCTCGCGGCGGAAGGACTGTTCGCGCCGGAACGGAAACGTGCATTGCCAAAATTTCCCGCGCGCATCGGTTTGATCACTTCGCCGACCGGTGCCGCGATCTGCGACGTGCTGCACGTTATTCAGCGGCGCAATCCGGCGTTGGAAATCTTTTTGGTTCCCGCGCGCGTGCAAGGCGCGGGCGCGGCGGAAGAAATTGCCGAAGCGATCAAAACGTGAAATCGTTTAAGCGCGAAAGTCGCAGACGATTCAACGATTCAACGATTCAACGATTCAACGCATCTCGACTTAATTCTCATCACGCGCGGCGGCGGGTCGCTGGAAGATTTGTGGGCGTTCAATGAAGAAGCCGTGGCGCGCGCGATTTTTGAATCGGCGGTTCCGGTCGTGTCGGCGGTCGGGCATGAAATTGATTTCACCATTGCCGATTTTGTGGCGGATGTGCGCGCAGCGACGCCAAGCGCGGCGGCGGAAATCATCACGGAAGATGTTTTTGCGAGCCGTGAATTTGTCAGCGAAGCACCAAACCTTTTACGGCGAGCGGCGCGGCGCGGATTGGATTCCGCGACGGAAAATTTTGATTCGCTGGCGGCGCGACTGACGCGATTGCATCCGCGCCGGCGATTGGACGAATCATTGCAGCGGCTGGATGATTTGCAATCCGGCTTGTTGCGCGGATTAAAAACAGCCGCGCGTTCGCGCAATCTGGTTTTAGCAAATGTCGCAGGAAGATTTTTACGCGCGAAACCCTCACAACAAATCAAATTGCGGCGCGAAGCGTTGCGGCAATTGGAACGCCGATTGAATTCGCTCGGGCCGGAACAAGTTTTGGCGCGCGGTTATTCGATCACAATGGACGCGGCGAGTGGAAAAGTTTTGCGCGACGCGGCAAAAGTCAAAGCGGGACAAAAATTGAAAACGCGTTTGGCGAAAGGTGAAATTTCCAGTCGCGCGGAAGAATGATTTTTTTTATGAGGTCCGATGCGAAAAAATTGAAAACCCGATTTGAAATTTTGGCGTTCCGGCTTGCGAGGACGCTCGCCCCACCAGTTTTGGCCAGATTGAGCCACAGCTGGTTGTGACATCAATGTGAACTGGACGAGCGCGCGGGTTTTCCCTATATTTCAGTCGTGCCGAACCACACCAAAGGCGCCGGACAAAACAGTCCCGCGAAAAGCCCGCCGTTTGAAGAGGCGTTGCAAAAGCTCGAGGGCATTGTCGAGGCGATGGAAGCCGACGATTTGCCGCTCGAGAATTTGCTGGCAAAATATGAGGAAGGCGCGAAATTGGAGAAGGTTTGCCAGGAAAAACTGGCCGAGGCGGAATTGAAAATCCAGCAGCTCGAAAAAAATGCGGCGGGCGAAATGAAGTTGAAGCCGTTTGATGAAGACGTTGAATCGTGAACCGTTGAATCGTTGCCTCGGAAAAATCCGGCGCGACGATTCACGATTTAACCATTCAACGATGTAACAATTAACGAATTTATGAGCAGTTATCTCGACATGGTTGACGCGCCCGAGCACGTCAAAAAACTCACGATCCCACAATTGCAGGAACTCGCCGGCGAAATCCGCACCGAGCTGATTGATGGCCTCGCCAAAGGCGGCGGCCACCTCGGCCCGAATCTCGGCGTCGTTGAACTGACCATCGCGTTGCACAAGGTTTTTTCCACGCCCAAGGACAAATTCGTCTGGGACGTGAGCCATCAGGTTTATGTCCACAAACTTTTGACCGGCCGCAAAAATCGTTTCCGCACGATCCGCCAGACGGACGGCTTGAACGGTTTCGCGTTGCGCACGGAAAGCGAACACGATTGCTTCGGTGCCGGTCACGCAGGCACGGCACTTTCGGCTGCGCTCGGCATGGCGGCTGCGCGCGACAAACGCGGCACGGATGAAAACATCGTCTGCATTTTCGGCGACGCGGCGTTGACGAACGGCATTTCGTTCGAGGCGATGAACAACATCAATCACACGACGAAAAAATTCATCGGCATCCTCAACGACAACGAATGGAGCATCGCCAAAAACGTCGGCGCGATCTCCGGTTATCTCAACAAGCTCATCACCAATCCGAGTTACAACAAGCTCGCGAAGGATTTTGAAAATTTCGTCAAGCGTCTGCCGAAAGGTGAACTCGCGTTGCGCCTCGCGCACAAAGCCGAAGAAGGTTTCAAAGGCGCGCTGAGCGTTGGCCTGCACCAAAACGACGGCGCGCTCACGGACGGTCGCGGTGGTTTTGGCAATCCGGTTTTGTTCGAGGAATTCGGTATGCGTTATCTCGGCCCGATTGACGGACACAATCTGCCGTTGCTCATCAGCACTTTGGAATTCGCCAAGACATGCGATCATCCGATCGTCATCCACGTTTTGACACAGAAGGGCAAAGGCTTTGATGCCGCGCTGAAATTTCCGGAAAAATTCCACGGCCTCGGTTCTTACGACGCCAAGACCGGCGAAACGCCCGCAAGCAAACCCGGCACGCCGCCGATGTATCAGGACGTGATGGGCCAGACGATGATCAAGCTCTGCCAGAACGACAAAAACGTCGTCGGCCTCACCGCTGCGATGCCGACCGGCACGGGCATGAAGCATTTGGAAAAAGCGATGCCGGAACGTTATTTCGATGTCGGCATTGCCGAGGAACACGGCGTGATTTTTGCCGCCGGCATGGCGACGATGGGTTATCGCCCGGTCGTGGCGATTTACTCGACGTTCTTGCAACGCGCTTACGATTGCATCCATCACGACGTTTGCCTGCAGGATTTGCCGGTGATTTTCGTCATGGATCGCGCCGGTCTTTCTGCGAACGACGGCCCGACGCATCACGGCCTGTTTGATATTTCCTATCTGCGCTGTTTCCCGAACGTCGTCGCGATGGCGCCGGCGAACGAAGACGAACTCGCGGACATGCTTTACACGGCCTCGACCGTGAACCATCCCACGTTCATCCGCTATCCGCGCGGCACGGCGGAAGGCGTGCCGATGAAACCGGAACCGGAATTGCTCGAAGTTGGCAAGGCGCAGGTCGTCCAGAAATTCACGAACAACGGCAAAAAGAAAGTCGCGCTGTTCGGCCTCGGACCGATGAACACCATCGCCCGCAAAGCCGCGCAACAATTGACCACCGAAGGCTACGACGTTGCCGTCATCAACCCGCGCTTCACCAAGCCTCTCGACGCCGTGACGCATGAAACCTACGGTCAGGAAGCCGATCTCATCGTAACGCTTGAAGATCACGTCATTATGGGCGGCTACGGTTCTGCCGTGCTGGAATTGTTGAGTGAAAAACATGTCAGCACACCCGTCGTGCGCATCGGCTGGCCGGATCAATTCATCGAACACGCGACCACGCAGGACGAACTCCGCGCGAAATATGGTCTGTCCGTCGAGAACACCATCGCCAAGGTGAAGGCGCAATTTGCGGAACCCGCTTTGACGAAAAAGCAACTCGCCGGCGCGTAAGCGTAACGTGAAGGTTTCATCGCCAAGAGTTCAGTCGGCCTTTTCGCTGACTGAACTCTTGGTCGTTTTAGGAGTTATCGGAATTCTGGCAGCACTTTTATTGGCGGCAATTTCTCAGGCCAAAGGAAAAGCGGTGCGAATTCAATGCTCGAATAATGTGCGGGAACTCGGAATTGCTTTGCAGGAATTTAGGACGGACTTGAATGCTTACCCGCCGTTCCTTGACCCAAGTGATCATTCCGAAAATCGTTATTGGAAAAATGCCTTGGGATACGAAATGGGCATTCATTCCAACACTGGCTATTTCCCAAAAGGCGTTTGGCATTGTCCGGCGGCGGCTCGACCATCAAATGCAATTTGGAATTTACATCCAGAGGCAGGTTATGATGATTATGGTTACAATGCCAATGGTCTTGGCCCTTGGATTTCCACCAACAATTCCCTTGGGCTTTCCCACCATTGGTTGCCGCATTTACCAAATACACCGTCCGCACAAACGGCTCGCGTGAATGAATCAGAAGTCGTTAATCCAAGTGAAATGTTTGCCATTGGCGATGCTTTTTTGGGCAGTTCTAGTGTCGTTGTAGATGGCGTGAATATTTTGGGACGCGCAAGCGACGAATGGGTTTCATCGCACGGCCTTGGATTTTCTGATCAAGAAAGCACGAAAAGGAGTTACGCCCGTCATCAAGGCCATGCCAATATCGTTTTCTGCGATGGCCACGTTGAATCACCAACGTTAAAATTTCTTTTCGCCGACACCAGCGATGACGCCTTAAGCAGCTGGAACCGCGATCACCTGCCCCACCGCGAAAAGCTCGCGCCATGATTTTGCCACGGAGTGGCATTGGAAATTAGCTCGGCACATCGTGCCAAGTTGATCATGAAAACAAAAACGTCCCGGAGGGACGATGGAAATATATCTAAATCAAATCGTGATTATTTCCGCCGTCCCGTCGGGATGGATTTTATCTCGGATGAAATACCCGGCATGGTGTGCCGGGCTAATTTCCGCGATCGCTCGGCGATAAACGCATCAGGGAATTGAACTGATAAACGCCTGACTCAACTTGATAAACAGCGGCCCCTGGCTCACTGCGCCATAAAGTTACGCCAGCGGACTGGGATGCGACCTGACCGGATTCCGTCACTACTTCAGGACGAGCGGCGGGAACAAATACCGTAGCCGTGGTATTCGCGGGCACAGTCACCTTCAGCGTAAATTTATCGCCCTCACACTTCCAATCGCTGACAATTTTACCGCGGATAGAATCATAGCTGGCGCGGCACCAAGTCACTTCCTTGGTCGGACGCGGGTGAATGGTGAATGACTGATAACCGGGATGAGCTTCATCAGGATTCAGTCCTGCGACGTTACGCCAGAGCCATTCGCTGACCGCGCTGTGCGTCCAATGATTCAGTGATAATTTTCGCGCGTCGGCGTCGAACGATTCCCACATGGTCGTGTTATCGTTGGCCATGTAACCCCAGGAAGGTTCACTGCGTTGATCCACCATTTCCGCCGCCGTTTCGTTATGACCGGAATCGGACAAGGCTAAGAGCATTTCAATGCTGCTCCAAAATCCGGTGGTCGGATGAAATTTATTTTTAATCACCAGTTCGTTTAACCGCTGGGCGGCTTGGGAACGTAAGGGTTCGTCGAGCAAACCAAAACGTAACGCGAGCGCGTAGCTACCTTGCGTATCACCTAAGTCCAGGGCGTCATAGCCATAGGTAGCGGAAACGATTTCGAGGGGCTGACCGCTTTGACTACCGATTTCAACCTTACTACCTTCGACAAATGCCGAGTCTTCGGATTCATTTCCGTGACGAATGACTAGGTGAAGTTTTTTAACTTTATTCAGAGCCGGATCGCCGCCGAGCACATCATTGATCACGGTGAAGTTTAACTTTCCATTTTTTATCAGGGAACGAACGAGGCTGGTAACGTCACGCAGGATGGGGTTGCCCGGAGAATTCCCACCAATAACCCCGCTCGGGCTGACGTATTTTTTGACAAAGGCCCGCCGAATAGCTTGGAACAAAGTTTGATATTTTTCCGCATCATCCTGACGTCCCAATGCCTGCGCCATGCGTGCGAGTTGGTCGGTGGAGTGCGCGAAGAAAGCGGTGGCGCCCAATTCTCTCGGCGTTTCCGGGCCCGCGCTCAACCAATCGCCCCAATTTTGACCGCGATTATTTCGCCACAGCAAGTCAGGATTGCTGGCGTGAATCACCTCCACCCAACGCTGCGCCGCCGCGAAATGTTCGGCGAGCAGGCGTCGGTCGCAAGTATTCACATAGAGCTCCCAAGGCAAAGAAACACCGGCATCCGCCCAACCGGGCGAGCCCACGCAAACCGTCGTGCCCGTAAGATGGGCGTGGGGCGCAATGTCGGTAAAACGTCCATCGGCGGTCTGATCATCGCGGATGTCGTTCACATATTTAGTCAGCAACGGCGCGGTATCATAATTAAGTAACAAGGATTGCACGCAGGGCCGGATATCGCCCAGCCACGCGAGGCGCTCGCCACGGGCCGCACAACCCGCCGGCACATCGAAGAGTAAGTTAGCTTGCGTCCACGTGGCGGCCTTTTGGATATGGTTGTATAACTCATTGGAGCATTCAAAATGTCCGGCGACGGCAGCGTCCGTGCGCACATTGACGGCGATAAGGGTATCGGGCTGCAATCGGCTGGGCAGTCCCGATAGTTCAACGTAACGAAAACCATGATAGGTGAAGTGCGGTTCCAACGTGCGCTCACCTTGACCATCGGAAATATAATCATCCTCCTGCAATGTGCCCATCAGCGAGGTGTCATCGATATTACCATCGGGAGAAATCATTTCAGTGTAGTGTAGTCGCACGTGCGTGCCCGTCGGCCCGGCTAGCTTCAAGCGGCACCAACCGGTGATTTCCTGACCGAAATCAAAAACATAGACGCCCGGTTTTACTTCCTTCACGGTCACAGGTTTAAATTCGCGGATGACGCGCACGGGCTGGCAGCGATCCCACACCAACGGCACTTCATTGCGCGGCTGCGTCCAAGCGGGTTGCCAAGTATGATCGTCGAAGCCGGGTTGATCCCAGCCGCTCATTTCTTTGCGGCAATCATACCCTTCACCATCTAATAAGTCAGACCAACGCACCGGGCCGTCCAAAGTGCTTCGCCATTTGTCATCCGTGCTTTGAGTCACGTGCGAGCCATCCATCAGTTCCACCTCTAGCTGCGCGAACAACTGCGGAAAATATCCGTAGATACAACGCATTTCGAATAGGTTCATGTGACCGGCATACCAACCGTAACCCAACAATGCGCCGATGGCGTTGGTTCCGGGCTGAAGCAAACGGGTGACATCGTAAGTTTCATATTGGAGACGAGCCCCATAGTCCGTGAAACCCGGGGTGAGCCATTCATCACCGACACGTTGACCATTGATATGCACTTCGTAGAAACCACGCGCAGAAATGGAAAGCGTGGCGCGACGCACTTTGCCCGCAAGATTAAATTCCCGACGCAACAGCGGCACGCGCGAGACGGTAAATTTTTTCGTGGTATCCGCCATGCCCACATCCAAAGCCGGTGAATCAACCAGTGCTACCGACGGCTTTCCGTCTACGAGAAATTTTTTTGACCAGCGTTCCGACTCGATCGAATCCGAGCACTCCACCCCGGCCCCAACGGCGATCGATTGCGAGCCATCAAAGATAGCGAGTCCGCCCAAAGCAACGCCATAATCCTGACCATCCCAGCAGTTCAACCGAGTCACGGTGAGCCGGACATAGCGCGCCGTGACCGCCGGAAATTGGAAGCGGCAGGAGTTATTGCGCGGGGAGGGAAAATCTTTATCGGTGTTATCCACCACCCTTTGCGCGTTCGTAAAATCCCGATTATCGGCCGTCTCTACTTTGAATCGCAGCGGGAACATCACCGTGTAAAAATCGCTATTCTGACCGGGCGGACGGGCGGGCATGAGGTCTAACGCATCCATTCGCTTACTAGAACCAAGATCTAGCACGATCCATTTAGTGACATCCGGACGCGCCGCTAATTCACTACGATAACAATTTATCGGCGTCAGTGGACGATTGGTGGGATTCGCCAGAATAGGATCACTGATCCATTGCGCCGCCCAATCGGTCGGCTGGAGTAATCCCATGCTCCACGAAGCTGGTTCGCTCCAAGCGGATGGTTGGCCGTCGCGATTCCAAGACTTGATTTTCCAAAAGCACGTTTGCCGGGAAGCTAAGGTTTTACCTTGATACGCTAGGTGAGCGGTTTCGTCTGAAAGCACCTTGCCACTATCCCAGAGATCTCCGTTATCCGCGTTGAGTCCAGCCAACGACGAAGCCACTATGATTTGATAAGCGGTCTGCTTCTCACCGCGTTGATCCGAAGTTAAAATCCAACTAAACTGCGGTTGGATAATATCAATCCCTACCGGCGCCGCCAGACCTTCGCAACGAAGCTGGCCGACACTAATTAAAGCGGCTGCTTTGGCCGTAACGAGGCAAAGCATGAGCCAATACATCATTATTATTTTCACGCGTCTAGTGTTCAGAGTGACACAATAGAGGAGCGGAAAACAGGCGTCAACGGAGGGCTGATCTCAGTGATAGCTCAATTTAAACGGTCGGCACCGCGCGCTGCGATATCCGTTGCGCCGCAACCTGACGGGGACGGCGCCGCGCGCCGTCCCGCTCAAATTTTACGGATGCGCGGGCGCAAAGGCTTGTTCGCGGAGATAGAGACGATAATCTTTGATGCGGCCGTGATCGGAATCTTGACGCGGCAATAATTTGATGCCGGTAAGATCGCGCACGGCCCCCAGATCAATGACCAACGTGTGCGGATGCACGGTGTGGGGCGCGCTCCAGAGCGTATGCCAGTAAGTATTAGCGTGCCCGTCGAACACGTTTTCCGCCGGGTCACCTTCCGCAAAGTTTTCTTCGCTGTCCACGTAAATCACTTTCCAGTTTTTGCTCGGAATATTTTTACCGGCGGCATTCACCGCTTTGAGTTCCGCGAGCGTGGTGAAGTCGTCGTCGTTCTGCGAGGACAAGGCTTGCAGGCAGATATAACGCGCAGATTTTTGCGGGAAAGTGATCGTTTGCAGGTCGCCACTATCCGCGAGCGTGCCGGATTGGATGAGGTCGGCGGCTTCGATTTTAGGTTCGATCATCTTGCCGCGACCCGGTGCGTTCTGATCTTTTTTCAATTGATCAAGCACCGGCGTCGCCAGCGCGCTGAGCGTGTTGGTGCCGTCTTGGAGTTGTTCAAAGATCACGATTTCGTTGCTACCTTTTTTGAGCCAGACGCCGGGACAATAGAGCGTTTGTTGCGGGCCGATATACCAATAACGTCCGAGATTATGGCCGTTGACGATGACAATGCCTTTGCCAAAACCGCGTAAGTCGAGAAAGGTGTCGCCCGGTGCGGCCACGTCAAACGTGCCGCGATGCACGGCCGGCGCGGGCAGCGTGGACGAGGAACGAAAGTCCAGGGCGGAAATTTTCGCGCTGTCATCAAAGGGAAATTTATACATTTCCCAACCCGTCAAAACCGTGTCGCCGAGCGTGACCGACTCCGTGATGCCTTTGCGATTATCGCGAAGTTGGCCGCCGTAATTGATGCGTCCGCCGTTCTCCACGAGAATGTCGAGCGTGTCACCCGCGCTGAGATTCGTGAGCGTGACGGAATCTTGATGATGACGACGATCCAGCGTCGCGACGTGTTTGCCATCAATATAAATCGTGGCGAAGTCGCACAGTTCTTTGATGGCGAGCAACGCATTCGTCGTCGCGTCCGCAATGTGGGTGCGATACAAAACGTAGCCGTAACCTTGATCCAAGTCTTCAAAGCTCAACGGTTTTTCGGAGCGGATGGGCTTGCCCAAATTATCAAAGAGGCTCGCGGATTCCGTGATGGCAATGGTCGGAATGGCTATCGTCGCCGGCATAGCAGGAACGTCGGGCAACGTTTCGCCGGGCATGATGTGCTTGGCTAATTCTTCCCGCAACGCGAAGAATTTTTTGGTCGGACGCCCCGTCTCGTCCATGGGCGAATTGTAATCGTAGCTCGTCGGTTGCGGTTGGAAGTGGCCGCCGTAATTCGCGCCGTTCATAAAACCGAACGACGTGCCGCCATAGACCATGTAAAAACAGAACGAAACGTTGTTGTTAATTTTCCATTCCGCTTCTTCCACCAAGCCGCCAATGCCAATCTGCGCGTGAGGTTCGCCCCAATGATCCAGCCAGCCGGGATAGAATTCCGGCACCAACCACGGCCCCGTCGGACGATATTTGCCAACTTCCTTCATCGTGTTTTCGCCGCCGCCATTCAAGCCCGGTAACGCGTCCGGCAAATGTCCGCTCGCCATCATGTTGCCGCCACCGTCAGCGGTGAAGAACGGCACGTTAAAACCAGCGGCGCGTTCGAGGTCCATGATTTTCTGCATATACACATGATCGCTGCCGAAACTGCCGTATTCATTTTCCACCTGCGCCAGGATGATCGGCCCGCCATGCGTGATCTGCAAGGGCGCGAGTTGTTCGCCCAGCTTTTTCAGATACGTTCCCGCTGCGGCGAGAAAACGTGGATCCTGACTGCGCACTTGCAAATCATGTTCCTTGAGCAACCACCACGGATAGCCGCCGAATTCCCATTCCGCGCACACATACGGGCCGGGCCGCAGGATGACCCACAGACCTTCCTTTTGCGCGAGGCGGACAAATTCCGCCACATCCGCGTCGCCGGTGAAATTCCATTCGCCCTGACGCGTTTCAAATTGATTCCAAAACGTGTAGATCGAAACGGTGTTCAAACCCATCGCGTGCATCATCCGCAAACGATCCGCCCAATATTCATGGGGCACGCGCGCCGGATGAATTTCGCCCGCCTTGATGAGAAACGGTTGGCCGTTGAGCAGAAAATTATTCGTGCCGATCACGAACGTGTTAGTGCCGACCGGCATCGTTTCCGCCGCCCGCGACGAGATCGCCGCACTCAACAGCAACGCGCAGGCGCAGGTCCAATGGAACCGGGAAACTGATTGGATGAATTTAATTTTCATGATTTGTTTACGTTGACACAAAAATAAAGAGCCACGAATGAAAAGCAACCTCCGCATTCGGGGGAGCGAAGCAGTCCCGCTGAAGCGGCTGAAAGACCGCGGTCCGTCCGCTGCTGACACGTCTTTTAATAAGCTAAAATCTTCGTCACTGCCACCCCGGCATCATGTGACATTCGTCATATTGTGAAAATAATAACGCGAATTAAAATACTTCAGTTGCCGGAATCAGGCCGAACTCAGTGATCAACCAATACAGATTCGAACCATCCTGATTTAAATCGTTGGCATCCAAAAAGTAAGAAAGCGAGTATAAATGGAAACATCAAATAAAAGTCTGATCACCACGACGACCAAGCGTGGCGCATTCACATTGATCGAATTGTTGGTCGTCATCGCCATCATCGCGATTCTCGCCGCGATGCTGTTGCCCGCTTTGGCCAAGGCTAAAACCAAGGCCAAGACGATCAAATGCGTTAACAACCAAAAACAAATCGCTTTGGGCTATATCCTTTATGCGGGCGATCGCAACGATTATCTGCCCGTCTGCGCTTATCAATATAAGTCGGGCAGTTACGCGCCGTCCCAATGGTTCGCGGAAATCAGCTCTTTTCTCGGGATCAACGGCAGCGGCAGCGTCACCAATGTGTCAGCGACCAATAGCATCGCCGCTTGTCCGATGGCGAACATTCAGGGTCAGATCCCAGCCACCTCTTACGGCGCTGGCAGCTTTGGCGGTTACGGTGCCAATTTTGCCTATCTTGGTTTCATTGACCCCGATACGAGTAACTCCGGATATGGTCGGCAAAAATCAACGATCGTTACCAAGCCGAGCGATACCTTCGTCAATGGCGATAGTTTAGATCAGACGCCGAAAAACACCTTGAAATGGGACCAGTTCGGTTATCTTTATCCCTATTTTTCACCCGCCCCTGCTCCCGGTCCGCTCCCGACCGGCGGAGCTTATATCCGGCACGGCAACGGCAAAGGCGATATCTATTCTTTCATGGATGGCCATGCGGTATTTATGAATTGGACGAACATCGTCTACGGGAACAGAAACCCCGTCTACTATTTACAAGCGAAGAAGTAGCCCTGCGGCTAGAGATTGGCGGGGAAAAATTCCCACGCGATCTTGGGGTGCAGTTAAATCATCCACTCGACTCGCAATGATCATCGCCGGAACCCACTTCCAACCCGGCGTTACGGGTTTCCATTTTAGCGCATTTCACGCCGGTTCGCTGGGTGAGTGACCCACGCTTTCGGTATAGACTTAATATCTTTTGCCGGCAGACCGACCACCGCCGTGAGGTTTGCCGGTCAAGACCGTTAGCGAAATAATCCGCTTCACACGTTCGGATGTGGTTGAGTTTAGTTTCGCGCTGAGACCTTTTTAATTTCCACTGGCACCGCTAGGTTTTCTGGCGCGGGCGGAATTGTCGCCGGTTTGTCCAACGTCGCTTCCAGGCTTTGACCGGCTTTCAAAACGATCTCAAAATGATCGCCCACTTTTTTCACGCCGGAACGGTTCCACTTCGGCGTGCGACCGTCAAAGTTATCGCGGATACGAAGCAATCCTTTATGCGTCGCGGTAATTTTGAACCACGTCGTCGCGTTGTTTTGGCGTCGCGCCGAAACCCGCCAGCCACCTTCGGCCCGCAGATCGTCGAACGACGCATCGTGCCAACGCCACGGCGTCGCGGGAAAAATACGAATGCTGCCTGTGTCATTCTGGCCGGGCGTCGGACTCCAGCTTTGCAACAACATTTCCTGCACGGCCTGCATCGCCAGAAAATTTCCTTCGAGCGTAAACGGACGATACGTAAAGCCGGAGAAACCGGATTTTGTCTGGTCGCCGTTCGCGTGAAATCCGTTTCGCAGAATGAACGCTTTCACAAAAATATCGAGGTTGCGCAACGCCGCTTCCGCATCGCCGACGCGGGCTTGCATACAGCTCATCCACGAAAACGAGTAGCCGCACCACGCGCCCGTGCCGAGTTTCCCCCATTGCGCGAGCGAAGCGCGAATACGTTGGCGATCCAGATCACTACCGTCGCAGGTGATGAGGTTGAACGGATACAACGCCATGAGGCTGGAGAGATGCCGATGGCTGTAAGGCACTTCAGTTTTGGCATCCAGCATCAATTGGCCTTGATCATCCGCATGAAAATCGCCGAGGGCCGCCGCCGCCGCCGCCCACGTTTTGGCTTCGCCGGTTTTGCCCTGCGCGTCGGCCATTTCAGCGAGCGAGAGGAAGAGCATTTTCAAACATTGCAAATCGAAGTTGCTATTCGGTTCCAACCACGCACGATCACTGTTGTCGAAAAATTCCGGCGATGACGAACGTAATAATTTTAACACGCCATCTTTATCCGGCTTGAGCAAACCCATCATACATTTGCCAACTTCGCTGCACCACGGATAGGCGCGGTCGCGCAAAAACGTATCATCCATCGTGTAACACCAATGCAAATAAAACAGGTGGGCATTCCACGCGCTCATCGTCGGCGAAAGACTGTATTGCCCCCAGCCAGCGAGCGGTTGACCTGTGAGAGACATCACGCCCGGCGTGGCCAGTCCGTCCGTTCCGTAAAAATCTTTGGCGAACGCCTGAAACTTTGGCGTGAGGTTCCAGAGCAAATCGAGAAAGCTCAAACCTTCGTCGAAATTTCCCGCTTCCTGATAACCCATGTAAGTCATCTGCGTATTGAGATCGTTATGATAATCCCCTTTCCACGGCGGCAAACCACCGTTGTCCGCCGTCCACACGCCTTGCAACGGCATCGGCGGCGCACCGCGACGTGACGCGGCACCGTAAAAATAGCGCACGAGATAATACTGCCGCTCAATGTCCGGTTCAGGAATGTGCAAATCGGATTGCGACCAAAAATCCTGCCACCACCCGACGTGCGGCTTCAGGGCTTTGGCATAACCTTGCTTGAGTGCGTCCGCGCAACGCTGCCGCGCAATACCTAAAACATCCACGCCATCCGTCGTCGAGGTCACGGCGACGGCAACCAAGGTTTCAGCGCCGACCCGTTTCGTTTCCACGCAGGCGCAATATTTGAAACCTTCGGCCGCAGTTTGCACATACCATTGCGCGTTGCCTTCGCTGCCGCGGGTCGCGGGCGGATAACCCAATTTACTCACCGCGCCGCCACTGCTCGGCCCCGTGTCGCCGCCGCTTTTTTTCGCGCCCGACGGAATCAGCGTCAACGATTTCGGTTCCGCGCCCGGAATGCGCAACAATGCCACCGGCTTCACCGCGCTGAAAAAAGCCGTCAACGACGCGCCATTCGTAAAATGCGCCGAGCCTTCCGCCGTGGCGAGGTTCAGTTCAAACGATTGAATTTGTTGCGCCGGATCGAGCTGAATTTCCAGACGACCGGCGGGCAATTTTGTCGGTGTGGAGCCATCGTAAGGCGCATCCCAATCGCCGCCCTTGATCCACGTTTCCTTTTTCCACCATTCTTTTTCGACCGCCGGACGGTCGTCCCACAAATCGCCGCGATCCAGCGAAAGGCGAACCAGATTGTTTTTACCCCAAAGCAATCCACCCATCAAACCATTGCCCAGCGGCACCGCTTCGTCCCATGTATTGATGGGCGCCGTGAGTTTGAGATTGAGCGCAGCATCCGGCAACGCGGCAGAGAGGTTGAGCGCTGGCAGTGTGGCGAGCAGCACTACGAAGATAAGCCATCCCAACCGTTGTTTAAGTATTTTTTTCATTTTCGTCATACAACCAAAAAATAAATTTCACCAGCGCGACTTACGTCACCTTCGGAGCACCGAGCATTGCTCGGCTTGGCGATGGCGGCGGCGGGCTCCGAGCGGAGCAATGCTCGGCGCTCCGGTGCGCGGACTACACGCCTAATTCGCGTTTCACTTCGGCAAACGCATTGATCGCTTTTTCCAAATCGGCTTGCGAATGCGCGGCGGAAATTTGCGTGCGAATGCGCGCCTTGCCTTGCGGCACGACGGGATACGAAAAGCCGATGACGTAAACGCCCTTCGTCAACATCGCGTCGGCGAATTTCGCGGCGAGCGCAGCCTCGCCCAACATCACGGGCACGATCGGATGCGTGCCGGGCAGGAGGTTGAAACCGAGTTTCGACATGCCTTCGCGGAAAAACTTCGTGTTCGCTTCCAGCTTGTCGCGCAGCTCAGTTGAAGCAGTCAGCATTTCTAAAACTTTCAACGACGCGCCGGCGATGGACGGCGCGAGCGTGTTGGAAAAAAGATACGGCCGCGAACGTTGGCGCAGAAATTCAATGATCTCTTTGCGCCCGCTCGTGTAACCACCGCTCGCGCCGCCAAGCGCTTTACCGAGCGTGCCGGTGATGATATCCACGCGCGACATCACGTCGTGATATTCGTGCGTGCCGCGACCGTTTTTGCCCATGAAACCAACCGAGTGCGAATCATCCACCATGACGAGCGCGTTATACTTTTCTGCGAGATCACAAATCGCGGGCAGGTTTGCGATGTAACCGTCCATCGAAAAAACGCCGTCGGTGGCAATCATTTTGAAACGCGTTTTCGCCGCGTCCGCCGCGATCAACTTCGCTTCGAGATCGGCCATGTTGTTGTTGAGATAACGCGCCCGTTGCGCTTTGCACAAACGCACACCGTCAATGATGCTCGCGTGATTCAGTTCGTCGGAAATGATCGTGTCTTCCGCGCCGAGCAACGTTTCAAACAACCCACCGTTCGCGTCGAAGCAAGAGCCGTAAAGAATCGTATCTTCCGTGCCGAGAAATTCGCTGATTTTTGCTTCAAGTTTTTTATGAACGCCCTGCGTGCCGCAAATAAAACGCACCGAAGCAAGGCCGTAACCCCATTCGTCCAACGCCTTTTTCGACGCGGCCAAAACGTCCGGATGTTGCGCGAGGCCGAGATAATTATTCGCGCAAAAATTGAGCACCGGCTGGCCGTCAGCGACACGGATGCTCGTGCCTTGCGGTGTGGAGATGACGCGTTCGCGTTTGTAAGTG
>JAMFSG010000077.1 GCA_026225155.1 Verrucomicrobiota bacterium | reverse complement strand
TTCACGCAGATCCGGTGAAGGTAAATCGCGTCGCCTTTTTCCTTTTCACTCCAAATCAATTCGTCGGAAAGCGCCAAAGAAAAATATCCCGCCAAAACTCCGTCCGGAATGAAGGCGGAAAAATGGCGACCAGTTTGAATCTCGTCACCGATCCTTTGCGCGGGGTAAGCGGGCCAAAGCGGCAATTGTTTCGATGATTGATACGCCAAAGCCGCATTCCAGAATTCACGGAATTCGCCATCACCGGAGATGACACTGGGAAGAATTTTCATTTTTTGCAGCCTTAAAATTAGATTCCAAGTCCTACATTTTTCCCGATGTCACCTCGGCGATTTCAGATTTCGTGATCCCGTATTTTGCCATCCGGGCGAGATGGTCGTTTGAACCGAGATATTTTCTGAGCTGCTCATTTACCGCCTGGACCAGCTTGGCATTGTTCTTATTGAACGAGAAAGCGCCAACCGGGGTTGTTTCTCCTGCCTCACGTTTTATTGAAATAGTTTCCAATTGCCTGTTCGCATTTGAAAGGAACCGGTTCCCGACTGAAGTTGCGGCGTAGGCGTCTATCGCGCCGGCCTGCAACGCGACGAGGACAGAAGGCTGGTCGTCAAAAAAGACGATTTGCGCCTCGTTGACTCCGGCCGATTTTGCCGTATCGAATTGTTTTGTCCCTTTTACCATTCCCAGCCGGGCGTCACTTCGCGACGCCACGGCTTCGTAGCTCGTGAGCGATTTTGGATTGCCGGCGCGAACCAGAAATCCATCGCCCAAAGCCCATACCGGATCACTGAAAACGACGCGCTTGGCGCGTTCGGGCGTCACAAATATCGGCACATTCATCTCCCACCGGTTTTGCTCCAGCCCCGGCAAGAATTCATCAAATGATGTGTGGCAATATTCGATAGAGGTGACGCCGATTGCTCCGAGCACCACTTCCGCCAACTCAATGTCTGCGCCCGTAACTTTCTTGTCAGATCCGGTCCAGTAAAAAGGTGGTTCATCAATATATGCAATTTTGATTTTCATATCTGAAACCAGTGTTTTTTAAGCTGAGATGGTCAAAATTTTATTTCAGGTTAACGTAGAAATTTTCAAAACGTTGATGAATGATAAACGAAATGAACACGATTCTCTTCTGAAAATGGACTTTCGCGAACTAAAGCACGAATGCCCGAACGGCTAATCTCCGCAATCTTCACTCTGTTCAACTCACACGTCCAAGAGTGTCCGACTCCGGCAATTGACGGAAGATAACCAGAAGAAACTTCTCTGGTGAAAGCTTCTGGGTCAACAAACGAATAAACCTCGACATTCTTTTCGTGTGGAGCGTCGCAGTCATCGCCCGCGCAAACCGAGTCGCGAGTGAGAACAACCTGAATCTTCGGCTTGGTTTTTAATATTTGAAACTCGGCCTTCATGCTTCAATGAGCCTAACAATTATTTGCCAGGGGAAACATCATTTACCACAACGTCTTCACCTTCGCCAACGCCTCATCCAGCTTCGCCGCGTCCTTGCCGCCGCCGCGCGCGTTGTCCGGTTTGCCGCCGCCTTTGCCACCGACGATGGGCGCGATGGTCTGGATGATTTTTCCCGCCTGAACTTTCGCGGTGAAATCCGCCGATACGGACGCGATCAACGTCACCGCACCGTTCGCTGCGCCGCCCAAAACAACTACGCCTTTGAACTGCGATTTCAATGCGTCCGCGATCGTCTGCAACGTCTCGCCGTCCGCCGCGCCGAGATTCGCGATGATCGCCGGAATGCCGTTCACCGTTTCGGTTTTCGCGAGCAATTCCTTCGCGCTGCCTGCCGCTTCTTTTTGATTCGCCGCGCGCAAGGACTTTTCCAATTCCTTCTGCTGCGCGAGCAGCGCTTCGATCTTCTTTTCCAATTCGTGCACGGGCGAATTCACTTTGCCCGCGAGATTTTTGATCAATTGATATTGCTGGTTCGCCAAGTCGTAAGCGATCAGACCGGCGACAGCTTCGATGCGTCGCACGCCCGCGGCCACGGCGGCTTCGCTGATGATGCGGAACAAACCGATCTCGCCCGTCGCGCGCACATGCGTGCCGCCGCACAGTTCCATCGAATAACCATCGAGCGCCGTCGGCTGGCCGCCGATCTGCACCACGCGCACCCATTCGCCGTATTTGTCGCCGAAGAATTGCATCACGTCTTTGCGATCCTTCACGTGATTATGTTTCACTTCGAGCCACGATACCGGTGCGTTTTCGAGAATCTTTTCGTTCACCAATTTTTCGATGTCCGCGACTTGCGCGGGCGTGAGCGGCGCGCTGTTGAAATCGAACGTCAACTTGTCCGGCCCGACGAATGAACCTTTCTGCGAAGCCTCGCGGCTGGCCACCTCGTGCAACGCCCAATGCAACAAATGCGTCACCGTGTGATGCCGCTGGATCGCATCGCGACGCGACTTGTCCACTGAGATAGTCACGGGAGCGCCAACCACCGGAGCATCGCTACCTTCGATGAAGTGCAAAAATGTATTGCCAGACTTCTGAGTGTTGACGACGTGCCAAAGTTGGCCGCCATTAGCCATGCTAGTTAAATTGGCGGTATCACCAACTTGGCCGCCCATTTCAGCGTAACAAGTGCTCCCATAGAGAATGACTGCTGTCTTGTCCTTTACAGAAACAACTTCAACAACATTAGTCCCTAACACCAAATCTTCGTATCCAAAAAAATTTGTGGGAGCGGTGGTCTCGATTTGAGAAAGCGAAATGACTTCTTTCTTCTGCGCGGCACGAGCGCGGGCGCGCTGCTCTTCCATCAACTTTTCAAAACCATCTTTGTCCACGGTCAAACCGCGTTCGCGCGCCATCAATTCAGTTAGGTCGAGCGGGAAGCCAAATGTATCGTAAAGTTTGAATGCGAACTCGCCACCAATGACCAAGTCTTGGGGAGCACGCCCGCCTCGGGCGTCGTTTCCCGCGCCCTCGCGGGAAACTTCGAGAGCGTTGCTTGCAACCGAATTATCTGGAGTCCACAACCAGCGATAATTCTCCGTCAGAGGAACAATTCCGCTGTCCCACGGATTGCCACAGATGTAACGAAATTTTTCTTCCAGATCAGAATCGCCACGCATTAAACGGTCAAAAGATTCTTCTTCCCAAACGTGAACGCCGGTGACTTTCGCCGCTTTGTTGATCTTGTGCGCGGTCGTAGATTTGATGCCATGCAAGATTTCGCCAAGCGGGTAAAAAACCAGTTTACCATCTTTGTCCTGCTCTTTGATTTGCGGTTCAAAAAGCAAGTGAACATGGTCAGGCATGACGCATGCGGCGAAAAGTTGATACTGCCGATGATTGTGCGCGTAAAGAACGCTGTCCAAAACAATGTCGCGCTCGGCGGGCGTCAGTTGCCGGCGTTCGCGCGTGGAAAACGTCACCATGTATTTACCCCAAGCACGTTCGAAATGCGGGAGACGTCTTTTGGAATATTTTGCGCCTTGATTGTTGGACGCCTCACTGCTGACCGCGAGGGCGCGGTCAGCTACGCCCGGGGCGGGCGTGCTCCCCAACGCTCCGCTCCCCGACAGCTTCGCTGTCTCTTCGTTGAATAACTCGATGCCGCGATCCAACGTCTTATTAAACGCCTCTTCTTCGCGTTGAATCGTTTCCTGCACGATTTTTTTCTTGGCGCGGATTTCGGGAAACACGTCGCCCATCGTGTCGGCGAGAACGTCCACGAGTTTGTAGAAAAAGGGTTCCTTGAAACCGAGCGTGCGGCCGTAACGCACCGCGCGGCGCAAGATGCGACGCAAAACGTAGTTGCGATCGTTGTTGCCGGGCTGAATGCCATCGGCAATCGCAAAACTCAACGTGCGGATGTGATCGGCGATGACGCGGAACGCGATGTCGAGCGCAATCTGTTCCGGCGTCGTGGTTTTTTCGGCGTCGTCATTTTTCTTCGCGTGAAAATCCGCGTTCACTTCGACGATATTTTCGTCCGGACATTCGCCGCTGGATTTGATCGGTTCGCCGGGCGCGGTTTTGACTTTCGCAACGGCATCGCCGGGCAAAGTGCTGGCGTATTTTTTGCCGCTCATTTTTTCCAGCGCGTCAAAGATCGGACGGAAAATGTCGGTCTCGTAGTTGGAAATTTTTGCGTTCGCGAAATCGGTGAAATTTTTCGTGCCTTGAATGATCGAAGTCACGCGCTCAAATCCCATGCCGGTGTCCACGTGCTTCGCGGGCAGCGGCGAAAAGGTGCCGTCAGGATTCGCATTGAACTGGATGAAAACCAGATTCCAGATTTCGATCGTGCGGGCGTCGCCTTTGTTGACGAGCGAACCTTTGGTGTCGCCATCGGGCGTGAGGTCCACGTGCAATTCGCTGCACGGGCCGCACGGGCCGGTGTCGCCCATCATCCAGAAATTATCCTTCTTGTTGCCATTGACGATGTGCGCGGCGGGATCGAGACCGACGCTGCGAAATTTTTCCGCCCAGAAATTCCACGCTTCCTGGTCGAATTCGCTCGGATCGTTCTTGGATTTGTCCGGCGAATAAACGGTCGCGTAAAGCCGTTGCGGCGGGAATTTCCAGACGCCGACGATGAGTTCCCACGCCCAGTCAATCGCTTCCTTTTTGAAATAGTCGCCGAAGCTCCAGTTGCCGAGCATCTCGAAAAACGTGTGGTGATACGTGTCAAGGCCAACGTCGTCGAGGTCGTTATGCTTGCCGCCGGCGCGGATGCATTTCTGCGTGTCCGCCGCGCGTCCGGGCGTGTAAGGACATTTGGTCTGGCCGAGAAAGATCGGCACGAACTGGTTCATCCCCGCGTTCGTGAATAAAAGGT
>JAMFSG010000076.1 GCA_026225155.1 Verrucomicrobiota bacterium | reverse complement strand
GCCGACGGCAAAGTATTTTACCACGCCGACGCCGGTCTGGGATTTGAAAATCACGACGAGCATGCATTGTTCGTCCACGTTGGTGATAAAGATGCTGAATTTTTCGCCCTGCTGGTAGGTGCTGTTGAAATTTTTCTCGTTCACCAAACCGGCGATCGTCTGGCTCGCCAGAAACGCGCCGGACGCGAGCGCGCCGAGCGTGGTCAGATCCACTTCGCCCGTGTCGCCTTGGTGCGTGATGAGAAAGCCGCCTTTGTCAATCACCAGCGCACCGATGGCGCCGGCCTGGCGGATAAACTCCGCGAGCGATGCGTCAAGCGCGCGGATGTCTTCCTCGATAAGTTGGGGCAGAGTAGCCATGTCATGCGTATTGCGGAACGGATTGATTGATGAACTTCTGCAACAACATGCGCGTGATCATGTTCAAGCTTTCGAAAACGCCTTCGCATTTGTGCGCCGTGCCGCCGAACGACGGCACCTGCACTTCGCGGTTGTTCAACAGAAAATCCATGTATTCGATCGGCGCCACGTTCGGCAAATCACGCTTGTTATATTGCAAGACGTAGGGGATCTCCGAAAGGTTCAACTTTTGCGCCGTCAAATTATCCACCAAGTTTTGAAAACTTTCCACGTTCTCCGGCATCTTGTCGAACTGCGAATCGGCGACAAAAACAATGCCGTCCACTCCGCGCAACACCAATTGCCGCGTCGTGTTGTAGATCACCTGGCCGGGCACGGTGTAGAGTTGGAATTTCGTTTTGAAACCCTTGATCGTCATCGCCTCGATCGGCAAAAAGTCGAAGAACAAAGTTCGGTCCGAACTGGTCGCGAGCGAAACAAGTTTGCCCTTGTTGCCGGCGTTGGTTTGAACGTGGTCGTGGACCTGCACGAGATTCGTCGTCTTGCCGCCCATCGCCGGGCCGTAATAGACGATTTTTACCTGCAGTTCCTTGGTTGCTTGATTGATGATGGCCATAACTTTTTTTATTTTTGTTTGCGATCGAGACCGGCGGCGAGAGAGGCTAGCTGCGCTTTGGGCAACGCCTCACCGGCGAGGCCGAACGCTGCGAAATAAACCGAGTTCACGCGGAACATTTTCCACGGCACATTGCCCACGGTGAAACTGATGTTGTTCAACGCGCCCATCCGCAGTTCGCGCGTGCTTTGGCTGACGCGTTCAAAAATCTGCGGCAAAAATGCGGCGACCGTGTCGGCGTTCAATTCCGGCGGCACTTCGCCCGCGACGCGCAAACCATCGGCCAGCGCCACGACGGCTCCGGCCACGCCGGGCAATGCCAGTGCGCCTGCCACCACGTCTTTCGGCTGCGTTTGGCGGTTCAAAAACTCCGTTGCCGATGGACGTTTGGTGCTAAAAGTGGTCTCATCCGCACCTGCATCAATTTCGTCGGCCAACAGCAAATTCGTGTCGGACGATCTGGTCAATAAATTCGGATTATGCGGGTTCCGCGCAGCGGGGATTGAATTTTCTGCGGCGGGACTTTGCACGGGCGGCAGCGGAGCCGATTTGAACGTCGGCGGCGCGGGCGGTTCGGGCTGCGGAAAACCAAAAAACAGATTCGGGATTTCGGAAGACACCGCGACTTTGGTGCGCGCTTGCGCCGACAATTTTTTCTGCGCCGCCAGAAAAGCCGGGGCGAGAACTTTCAACGGCAATTCCAAACTTAAATCATCGCTCGGCGACGCAGGCAGATTCGGTTTGATGAGTGCGCGCAATTCTTTCCAAGTGATCGTCACGCGCCCGCGTTTCAGACCGGGTTCGATCAATGCCAGCGGCAGCGTCAAGTAGGCATTGGTCAAACCGCTTTGGACGATCTCGGTTTTGATTTCTGACGCCCACGTTTCCGCCAAATCTATAAGTGCGAGGGTGAGCGTTGGCTGCGCCCCCGCCGGCAGCCCGGAGGCCGCCGACGGTGGAACAGGCGCAGCAGTAAATTTGAACGGCGGCAGAGTTGCGCTGCCGTTTCCGTTGCCATTGCCGTTGGTGTGATTGCCATTGCCGTTTCCATTTCCGTTGCTCCCCGGTTTTGACGGCTCGGCAAATGGAACCGGCGCAACCAGCGGCGTATTTTGGCGTGGCGAAAAAGCGATCGGCTCGGATTTCAACGGCAGCGGCGCGGGCGAAGGCGTGGGTGTCACTTGGCGCGTCGGCGAAACTGGCGTCGGCGTCGGCGATGCGGGCGGAGCAAAACTGACCGGCGAAACCGGTTTGGTCTCGCGCACTGGCGGCGTTGATGGCGGCGGCGTGACGGAACGCGCAGGTGCGGCGGGTGATGCTCCAGCCTTGATCGGATTTGCGGTGAACGCGACGCCGTTGCCGCGGCCGCCGAACGGGCCGGAAATTTCTTCGGAAACTTCAAATTTTTGCGCCGTCGCCCGGCGCGCGAGCAGGGCGGGATTGATGCGCGCCAAAATTTCATTCAACGGCACGCTGACCGGGCGGCTGTCATAAACACT
>JAMFSG010000075.1 GCA_026225155.1 Verrucomicrobiota bacterium | reverse complement strand
CAACTCGCCGCCGCAACTAAACCAACTTGCGTGTGCTTGCCCATGATCTGGCGATACAAATAAAAATTCGGCTTGTCGTCCTGCTTCAGCGCACCCTGCGAAATAAGTTTCTGAAAATTTTCTTTGCCCTTCGCATAAACGTCCGGCGAATACAAATCCGTGCCGGGCGCGAGATCAATTTCCGGTTTGCTGACGTGCAAAAAGCTCAACGGATTTCCGGCGGCGATTTCGCGCGCTTCGTCGGACGACATGACGTCGTAAGGCAGTTCGCAGATTTGCGCGGCGAGTTCAGGTTTTGGTCGGAGGGCGGCGAATGGTTTTAGTGTGGCCATAATTTATTTCAACTTTTGCCGGATCCATTTTGGATCGCGGCGACAATCAAGGACGGCGCGGACAAAAATTTGTTCCGCTTTCACTTCGTAATAAATCGCAAACGGAAACCGTTTCGCGAGCGAGCGGTGCAAGCCAAAAACTTTCCGATGAATGCCGCCATAAAGTTTCAGGAAATCAATGTCCGCAAACAACGAATCCAAAAAATAATTGCCGAGGCCGCGCTCCTGCTTTTCGTAAAAATCAAAACCGTCCGCCAGATCGTTCAAGGCGGACGGCAAAATGGAAAGGTTCATTTCAACCGCGCGCGCAAGTCACGCTTCGCCGTTTCCCAGTCCACGAAATTTTTCTCACCGGCGCGCTCGCGCAAAACTTCGCCGTGCCACGCGGGCGATTCAAACGCGTCGTCGCGGCTCAAATCCGCCCAGAGCATTTCCATCGCCTGCAATTTTTCGGCGACGGTCATTTGTTCCAATGGCAGGGCCACAGTCATTCGCGTCAAAGTAGTTGAATCTGGGCGTCCTGTAAATTGCGGAAATAAAGACTTGTCATCGGGATTCACGCTGCTATTCTTCGCGGCTCTTTAACGAAAGAAAATTTTATGGCACGCATTTGTGAAATCACCGGCAAACGCCCGATCAAGGGCAGCATCATCTGGCGCTCGGGTAAATCCAAGAAGTCCGGCGGTATCGGCACGCATATCACCGCGATCACCAAGCGCAAATTCCATGTGAATCTGCAGCGCGTGAAAGCCGTATTGCCGAGCGGCGAAGTCCGCTACATCCGCGTCGCCGCCAGCGCGATCAAAAAAGGTCTCGTCACCAAAGCGCCCAAGCGCCAATGGAAAAAAGGCGACGAAGCCAAAAAGAAAGCATAAGCGCCAAATCAAATTTCAAATCAAAAGCGAGGCCATCCGGCCTCGCTTTTTTTTCTGATCTTTGGTTGGAATTCTAACGACGAATAATTCGTGTCAAAAAATCCAGCAGTTCATTCATTTCTTTATAAAAAATCAGCCGAACAATTGTCAGAAAAAGTGAAAAATAGATGCCAATCTGAAACCATAGTTTTAACCGTGCTGTCTTTTTTGACAAAAAAGAAATGAGCCACAGGCTCCAAGAAGCAATGAGAATTCCTCGGATGAAAATTCCCATTTGTCTTCCAATTTTCTCATCCCAATCAGGATAAAGCGCATTCACTTCTACGAAAGCCAAACACCAAATTATTATAGATAAAATCAGCCACCCTAAAAACTTCAAAATGCCTTTGGTGTTAGCTGCAATTTTCATTTTCCCTTCGTCCACTTCATCGTCGCGCGTTTCATTTCGCGGTCGGAATCGCGTTTCTTGATGTCATCGCGTTTGTCGTGTTCCACTTTGCCTTTGCCGACGCCGAGCGAAACTTTCACCTTGCCGTTCTTCCAATAAAACGCCAGTGGCACGAGCGCGTTGCCTTTGACCGAAGCGAGTTCATGTAATTTCCGGATTTCCGAACGGTGCAAAAGTAATTTTCGTGGCGCTTTCGGAATATGGTTCTGCAAATTGCCGTGCGAATATTCATCAATGTGGACGTTGTAAATCCAGACTTCGTCCTTGTCCACGCGTGCAAACGCGTCGCCGATCTGGCCTTTGCCCGCGCGCAGCGATTTGACTTCCGTGCCGTGCAGCACGATGCCCGCCTCGAAGGTTTCGAGGATGTGGTAATCGCGCCGGGCTTTGTGATTGGTGACGATGTCAGCCATGAAAATTGTTACGATAAACTACGCTAATTTCGGAAATAAAAAAGCCGGAAGAAAAAAATTCCTCCGGCTTTGAAAATTGTTTCGGCGCTGGGCTTAATGTTTTTTGCGCTTCTTGGCGACCGGGCGAACCGCCGGCGCGAGTTCGGGTAATTCCCAGCCGATCTTGTCTTCCAAAATTTCCGTCAGCGCGATGTCCGCCAAGCCCATGCTCGCAGGCACGTTCACGAGCGGACGGCTCAAACCGCCGCCGCCGGAATTCAACTGGCGCACGCGGCGCGAGACGAGATTGATCAGGACGTTCGGATTGCCAACTTTTTCATTGGCGCGTTTGCAAAGGTCAGCGTTCATTATTTTTAAGAAAACTAGCGGGTCAAGATAGCAACCGCATTAAACCGGCGCAATGATAAAAATTCCCTTCAATGTTGTCCGGCTTTCCGGCACTTTCTTGTGACAATTTTATGGCCGCCAAAAAAACATCGTTCGACCTGAACCAATTTCTCACCACGCGCACCGACGCCGTCAACGCCGCGCTCGATAAATTTCTGCCCAGCGAAAAAATCAAACCGGCCACGATCCACAAAGCAATGCGCTACTCGCTTTTCGCCGGCGGAAAACGGACGCGTCCGGCAGTTTTGCTCGCGGCGGCGGCAGCTTGCGGCGGTTCGGAAAAAGACGCGCTGCCGCTCGCGTGCGCCGTCGAGTGCATCCACACTTATTCGCTCATTCACGACGATTTGCCCGCGATGGACAATGACGATTACCGTCGCGGCAAACTGACGAACCACAAAGTTTTCGGCGAAGGCATCGCCGTGCTCGCGGGCGACGCGCTGCTGACGCAGGCGTTCGAGATCGCCGCGCAGGCTAAGGGCTGGCCGCGCTATTCCCATCGTGATTTGATTTTGGAAATCGCGAAAGCTTCCGGTTCGCTCCAACTCGTCGGCGGCCAAGTCGCGGATCTCGAAGGCGAAAACAAAAAACTTTCCATCGCCGAATTGAAATTCATCCACGAGCGGAAAACGTCCGCCCTGCTCTGCTGTTCCGTTCGCCTCGGCGGGATGAGCGCGAACTGCACGTCTGCGCAACTCGCCGCGTTGACTGATTTTGGTTACAACGTCGGCCTCGCGTTTCAGGTGATTGACGACATTCTCGACGTGACGCAGACGAGCGAGCAGCTCGGCAAAACGGCGGGCAAAGATGTCGCCGTGCAAAAAGCGACTTATCCGTCCATCGTCGGTTTAGAAAAATCCCGCAAAATTGCGACGCAACTGACGGACAAAGCTTTTGCCGCGCTAAAAATTTTCAAAGGCAAAGCCGTCGCGCTCGAAGCGCTGGCGGAATTTCTTTTGAAGCGGGATAAATAAAATGCAAATCCCGTTTTGCAAAGTAAAATCAAGTTGGCCTTGGTTTTCCCGACTTGCCATCGTTGTCGCACTTTTATTTTGTCACTCCTCGACTTTCGCGCAGACACCGGACATCACCATTTCAAATGGAATAGCTGCTCTAGCTTGGCCACTAACTTCGTATTATTACCTGCTGCAAACGACAACGAATTTGTCCGCCAGTAATTCTTGGGTCAATGTTGCGACCGCATCACCATTATCTTCAATTTATTCATCCATTATTCCGCCTCAAACGCCGACTCCTGTAATAACTAATGTTATCAGCGATAACTTTGTCATTACGCAACCAAACACTAACATCCAACAATTTTTCCGCCTCAAAGCGCCGTCAATCATTCCCGTTTTTGGCTTTGCAATTTTTTATGACGGGCTGTTGGAATTTAGCGATTCAGCCACGATTGTGGTCAATGGCGGCATTCATGCAAATGGGCCGATTTATTTAGGGTCTGCAAACGTCCAAACTTTTAACAACCCACTCACAACTGCAAACACGATTTCATCGCCAGTCAATGCCGGGTTAACTTACATATCATGGGTGAATACGACTTCAGTAGTCTTGAAAGGACAACCTCCCTATGTAACGAACACGCCAGCTTTCATTTCACCATTGGGGACGAATAACCCTCATGTCATGATTGAAATCCCACCTTTTACAGAATTACCGACGTCGGCGATCGGCCAAGCCAGACTGTATAATCAGGCTAATATTATCTTGATCGTTACCAATTCATTTCCCGACGGCGTGACCAATCCGACGGTGCGGCTAACTTTTCAAAATTGGTATGATGGAAATATTCCTGCGACTGATCCGACTAAAATAATTTACAATTACACCAATGTAACAACGACGTTCTTGCGGACAAATCCTAGCAGCATCGGCCCCTCTGGTATTGGTAGCATCAGCATGCCATTCCTGACGCTGACCAATACTTTTTTTGACCAGCGAGAAAGCAAAACTAATCTTGTAACCCAAATTGACGTGGGTGCATTCGCAGGCTGGATTGCCACTAACGTATGTTGCACTAATAAATTCAACTCTAATTTTGGGCTTTACCCGAAAATTTTTTATGTTGCGGATCAGCGCACTGGCGGCTCCAAAAATCTCGCAGTAGTGCGGCTGATAAATGGCCAGCAATTGCCATATAATGACAGCTTGGGATTTTCCATGGCCACGCAAAATCCATTATATATCCAAGGCAATTACAATACGACCGTGGATGGCATTCATTTTGCGTTCGCGTCAAATTCAACCACCAACACCTTTTTAACAAACGGCATTGCCAGGACTTATGCGGTTCCGGCGGCTTTGACGGCGGACGCCATAACTGTTCTCTCGTCAAATTGGCAGGATCGTTTGAGCAGCAAGCCTTATACGTCAATGGCTACTCCAACAAGCATGACTTTGAATGCGGCCATTATTGCGGGAAATGTTCCTTCAACCGGGACGAGTGCTGCTACTTTCAGCGGCGGCGTTCAAAATCTGACCCGCTTGCTTGAACCTTGGAATTCCGCCACACAGACTCTGATCTACAACACATCTTTGGTTTGCCTTTATAGCAGCAAAATGGCTACCAACCAGTTTCAGTTGCCAGGAATATATTACACGCCGCCCACCCGCGATTGGGGATTTGATCCAAATTTCTACAATCCCGGCAGACTGCCGCCTGGAACGCCAGGCTATGTGTTGCCGTAAGCCGATAACTGAACACTCGTTTTCATCCGCAGACTCAATAAATCCAGCTTGGGTTTTTTGAGATCTGGCACGCGTGTCTCCCCTCAAAACCGAGGATGAATTTTTCATTACTTTTTGATTGGCTGACAGCTTTGTTGTTTCGCTGATTCGATTTCAGGCACACGAGTGGGAGAAATTTTGCGGTTTATTAAAATCAGCAAAAGAAATTTAGTAGGGGGATAAAAATGCCGGAAGCAGGGCATTTGCGCCAAATTCTTCATGAAACAGAGCAAATCAGCCAGACGGGTTTTGTGTCCAGACTGCCGTTGAAACATTAGTAAAGAAACTTTATTAAAAAATCGTAACTTTTTGATTGGCTTCCGGCTCTGATGTTTTCATATTTACGCGTCACCTGAATTTATCGCATGAAAAAAAATCCATCCTCAAATAGTATCAGCCGCCGTAATTTCATCGCCAAAGCCAGCGCGGCGATGGTTTTGCCGCTCATCCTGCCCGGTTGCGCCACGAGTGGCAGCCGTCCGCGCGCGAGCAACCGCATCAACCTCGGTGTGATCGGCATGGGCTGGCAGGGTCCGGGCGACACGCAGGGATTTCTCGCGCTGCCGGATTGCCAGGTGATCGCGGCGTGTGACATTGACTCGAACCATTTGCAGGGCGCGCTGGATCTGGTCAACGATCATTACGGCAACAAGGACTGCAAAGGTTATCACGATTACAAGGAATTGCTCGCGCGCGAAGACATTGACGCGGTGATGATCGCGGTGCCGGATCATTGGCATGAACTGGTCGCCACCGAAGCCGCACGTCGCGGCAAAGATGTTTATGGCGAAAAGCCGCTGGCGAAAACCATTGCCGAACAGCAAGCCATCGTCCGCGCGGTGGAAAAACATAAAATCATCTGGCAGATGGGTTCGTGGCAACGTTCCGTCCCGACGTTTCACAAGGCGGCGGAAATTGTCCGCAACGGTCTCATCGGCACGGTCACGCACGTCGAAGTCGGTTTGCCTGCCGGCCACGCGGATTTTTCCGGCGAGGGAAAAATTGCAGTGGACAAAATTTCTTCATTGCCGGACAAAATTTCCAGTCTCACGAAAGTCACGCCCGGCACGCCCGAATGGAATCTGTTGGCCACGAATCCGCCGACGGAACTGGATTACGAAACATGGATCGGGCCATCCAAAATGGAACCGTATATCGCGGCGCGCTCGCACAAAAACTGGCGCTGGAATTACAACACGGGCGGCGGACAATTGATGGATTGGATCGGCCATCATTGCGACATCGCGCACTGGGGTTTGGGTTTTGATAATTCTGGCCCGTCCGAAATTGAAGGTCATGGCGAATTTCCGGCAGCGGACGCCGTTTGGAATACGTCGCCGAAATATCGCATCGAACTGAAATATCCGCAGGACATCACGATGACGATCGCCGGCGGCTACGACGATATCCGCAGCGGCGTGAAATGGATCGGCACCGAAGGCTGGGTCTGGGTGGACCGCGGCGGTTTTGAGACGTCAAATCCCGAATGGAAAAAAGGCAAATCGTTGCCCGAAGAATTGCGCAAAATCAAACTCATCGTCTCGAACAACCATCAGCGGAACTTTTTGGACAGCATCAAATCGCGCCAGCCGACGGTCACGCCCGTGCAGGTAGGACATCATTCCGCCATCCCCGGCCATCTCGGTTACATCTCGATGGTCACTGGCCGGAAAATCAACTGGGACGTCAAACACGAAAAAATCATCGGCGACGCGGAAGCCAGCCAATTGCTCACGCGCGAATATCGTTCGCCGTGGAAGATCGGCTGAAACTTTTGCAAAAAAAAACGGCGGACAAAAATTTGTCCGCCGTTTTTTTTATTTGGCGGCGTGAGACTCCGTCGAGCCCAAATTAAATTTCGGACTTAAATTTCAATCCGTCCACTCGCCGGATTGCAGATATGGTTTTAATTTTTCCTTCAACGTTTCGCGGCCGCGATGGATGATGGATTTCGTGGCGGAAAGCGAGCAGTCCAGAATCTTGGCGATTTCTTCGTAACTCAATTCATCTTGCCGGCAGAGCAAAATGGCGGTGCGCTGGTTTTCCGGCAACTCACGCAACGCTTCCTCGATTTTTTTGGCAAGTTCGCCGTGTAAAACATTTTCCGTCGGCAAAAAAACTTTTTTATCCTCGTATTGGCGCGACGGCTGGTCTTCGTTTTCGGAATGGGCTTCTTCGAGCGATTCTGCCGGATGGCGCGAGCGGCGGCGGATTTCATTCAGGCAAAGATTGCGCGCGATGGTGAAAAGCCACGTGGAAAATTTCGCGGTGCGTTCGTAGCGCGCGCGGGATTTGAAAACTTGCAAAAAAACATTTTGCGCCAGATCCTCGGCTTCGGTTTCGTCGCGCAGCGAGCGGCAGACGAAATTCATCACGGGCTGTTTGTATTTCTCGACCAACGTCGTGAACGCCGCGCGGTCACCGCGTTTCACACGCAGCATCAGCACGCCATCAGGGTCGGTTTGGTCGGCCATTTCTGAAGGAGTCTATTCAACACTGCGCGTGCGAAAAAGTTTTAACGCAAGACCGGTTTCCAAATCATCCTCGTTCTCATGCTCGTCCTCGTCCTCGGTTTTCAATTTCGTGGACGAGGACGAGCATGAGGACGAGAAGGATCAAGAACGATTGAAATTCTTTGCGTTGAAATCGTTTTGCCCGCAATTCATCCGCCCGTGCAGGATCTAATCAGAAAAATCGAGGCCGCCGCCGAGGTGCGTTTGAAGTTTCCGCCCAGCAGCACCGTCGCGGATAAACTGGCCGCCTACAAAAGTTTTCTCAAGGTCCAGACGCACCGACTAAAGATCGAACATCGCGCGGGCGCGGACGGACGCAAAATTTGCCAGGGCCGCGCGGCGATTTTGGACGCGTTGCTGCGGCATCTTTGGGATTCGGCGAAGGCCAGCCTTTCACCGCAGGCGCAAAAGGAATTTCCCGCGATCGCGCTCGTGGCCATCGGCGGTTATGGTCGCGCGGAATTGAATCCGCACAGCGACATTGATTTCATGTTTTTGCATGACGGCCAGGTCACCGCCGGCAAACCGTTGCCGCATCTTTCAAAACTCATTGACGGCGTGCTGTATCCGTTGTGGGACATCGGCCTGAAAGTCGGTCACGCCGTGCGCAGCATTGACGATTGCGTGCAAGTCGCCAATTCCGACATGCAGTCCAAAACGTCGGTGATCGAAGCGCGGTTGATTGCGGGCGACGAGAAATTATTTCTAAAATTTCAAAAAGCCGTCGTTGCCAAATGCGTCGTCGGCTACGAGGAAAAATACATCGCCGCGCGCCTCGAAGATCAGACGACGCGTCGCACGAAATACGGCAACTCCGCCACGATGCAGGAACCGAATCTTAAAAACGGCTGCGGCGGCCTGCGCGATTTTCAAAATCTTTTGTGGATGTCGTTCTTCAAATATCGCACGCGTTCGCTGGTGGATTTGCAAGAACAGGAATTCGTTTCTGCCGCCGAACGGAAACAGTTGGAGGCGGCTTATGATTTCCTGCTGCGCGCGCGGACGGAATTGCACTATCACGTCAACCGCCCGCTCGACGTGCTCGGGAAAAATCTGCAGCCCGCCGTCGCGACGAATCTCGGCTACACCGACCGTTCGCCGAGCAAGCGCATCGAGAAATTCATGCGCGATCTTTACACGCACACGCGGAATATTTTTCTCATCACGCGCACGCTGGAAGAACGCATGGCGCTGCTCGCGCCGGAGCAAAAAAGCCGGCTCGCACGCTGGCGCAGTTTGCTGCCGCGCCGCCGCCGCAAACCTTTGGAACCAGTGGACGGTTTTCTGTTCATTGACGGCGAAATCCATGCGGCATCGAAACGCATTTTTCGCGATTCACCGCGCCGGCTGATGCGCGTTTTTTTATACGCGCAACAACGCCAGTTGAAATTGCATCCTGATCTGGCGCAATTGATCCGCAATCAGCTCTCGCTCGTAGACCGTGCATTTTTGAAT
>JAMFSG010000074.1 GCA_026225155.1 Verrucomicrobiota bacterium | reverse complement strand
GTCTGCGAAAGCAATTTTCGCTTCCGCGCATCCACCGCCGCCGCCGGCCGCGTCCATTCTTCTGACGAACGTGTTTTCACTTCGATGAAAACCAGACAGTCGCCATCGCGAAAAATCAAATCAACTTCGCCGCGCGTGGAACGGAAATTCGCCGCGAGAAATTTCAAGCCCGCTTTCTGCAAAAACTTTTTTGCCGCGTGTTCGCCCAATTCGCCGCGCCGCAGATGCTCCGGCTTTTCCTTGCCGACGAACTTCGCTTTCAGCTTTTCAAAAAAACTCATGCAGAAAAATTAACCACGGATGGACACGGATAAACACGGATAAAAAAACCGGTTTAACGCAGAGGTGCAAAGAACGCAGAGAAACGCAAAGATGAAATTTAACTCTGCGCTACTCCGCGTCCTTTGCACCTCCGCGTTTCGTTTTTGACATCCGTGTTTATCCGTGTCCATCCGTGGTTAAAATAGTTTCAGTTCTTTCGGCTTCAACGGCGCAAAAGTTTTCCGGTGGATCGCGCACGCGCCATGTTTTGCGATCGCTGCGAGATGTTTCACCGTGCCGTAGCCTTTGTGCTCGTGAAAACTGTATTCAGGAAATTGCGCGTGAAATTCCAGCATCAGCCGGTCGCGCGTGACTTTGGCGAGCACGCTGGCGGCGGCGATGGAATAACTCCGCGCGTCGCCTTTCACGATGGCCGTCTGCGGCACGCGCAAGGTTTTCACCGGCCGACCATCCACGAGCGCGTGCGGCGGCAACGGATTCAATTTCGCCAGCGCGCCGTTCATCGCGTGATGCGTTGCCTGTAAGATATTGATCTCGTCAATTAACCGCGCGTCCGCTTCCGCGATACCGAATTCGATTTCGCCGCAGCCGGTGATGAATTGAAAATATTTTTCGCGCTGCGTTTCGGTGAGCTGCTTGGAATCGTTCAAGCCAGCCAGTTCGGCGGGCAAACCGGATTGCGCCCAGCGCGACGGCAAGATCGCCGCCGCCGCCACGACCGGCCCCGCGAGCGGCCCGCGCCCGGCCTCATCCACGCCCGCGACGCGCGTAACATTTTGCCGCCACAGCACGCGCTCAAATTCAAAGCTGTTAGAAAATTTGGCGGACATGCGAAAATTTACTTAACTCGAATAATTTCTTGAAGTTCATCAATACTTAACGGGGGCTGACTCGTGTGTAACATGGCGTGGCAATTGGGACAAACTGGAGCAAGGTCTTTGACAGGATTTATTAAATACTTTGATCTAGTTGCTGCAAGTGGTTTTTTATGATGCACATGGATAAAACCTTTACCGATTTTGCCATAAGTTTTAGCAAAACTCATTTTGCAAACCATACACCGCGTGCCATGCTTTTTTATGCACGCTTCTCTTGCCCGACGATCACGCTCAAAAACGCTCACGGTAATTTTCCGAACTGCACCTTCAGCGTATGTTAAATCGGCCGGCAACGTCTCAGGAAAATTTTCTTCAGGTAAAACTGGATGACGAAATGCAAATTGTGGAATTTGAGCAAGGCGTTGTTTAGCTTCTGCGATTTCTTCTGGAGTAAATAAACTTACAAAGCGTGGCTGTTGGACAAGGTTTTCGACAGATAAATCTGGACGCCCGGCGTCAATTAACGATTGCAAACCTTTTTGTATCGTTCCTTGTTTACTCGAACGAAGCATTTGTTTTGCAGTAGCTAAACCGCGATGTTTCTTTACCGAACGAAGAAAGTAATTGCCCCAATATCCAGTTTCCTTGCCTGCACGTTTATAAATAGCAAGCATCTCTTCATGAAATTCATCTTCGGTGCTCATTTTGTTTTGAGCCTAGCGCGTTTTGAAAAAGTTGTCGCCTTGATTTTTCACTTCGCCGACTTCGTGTTCTTCGCGCGAAAAATTCTGTGTTTCATCCGTGTTTCATCTGTGGCTAAATTGACTTCATGAAAATCGAATCGCTTCGCATCGGCATGAAGGTGCGGCATCCGCAATACGGCTCCGGCAACGTCAAATCCATTTCCGAGGCGGTGGCGGAAATCCAGTTCGACGACGGCAACAAACGCGCCGTCGCGCCGGAACCGAGCGGATTGGAACCGGCGGAACCATCGGTCGCCGTCAGCGGCTTGAGCGTGCCGTTGAATCAATTCATCAGCGAAACTTTGGCGGCGGCGATCGCGAAACTCGGACTGGAAAAACCGGATTCGGTCGTGGAACAGCTCGGCTTGCGCTGGCACGGCGGCAAGGTGGTTTTGCATCCGGCGGACACGACGTTGCAGACGAAGGAAGTGCCGCTGGAAGTTTTTTTCCACAAGATCGTGATGGTGCGAAATAACCTGCGCGTGCTGGAGCAGAAAATCAACGCGCATGAAAAATTGTCGGACGGCGAAAAGGTCGAGATGCAGCAATACATCACGCGCAGTTACGGTTCGTTGACGACGTTCAATGTGCTGTTCAAGGAAAAGGAAGACCAGTTTTGACTCCGGAACAACTAAATTTGAAATTTGGATGCGACCTCAAACATCAACGAGCTTCATTAAAGTGGGTGGGGCGAGCGTCCTCGCGAGCCGCGTGGTCTAGCGACGTTCGGCTCGCCGGGAGTGTCGCCCCACCGATTCAGATTATTCCACCGGCGCGGCGAGAAAAGCTTTCGCCTCGTCCGCTTCAGTTTCGGGAACTTCGATGCGCAACGTCGTCGCGTTGGAAAATCCGCCGAGATATTGCGCGACATTTTCGTTGGCGATGAACGGATGAAAATTCGCCGCTTCAAGGCGCGAGCGGACAAGCTGTGCTTCGGCCTGATTGAAGGTTTTGAAGATGATGACGGGTTTCATTTGGCGGCGGTTTCAACTTGGACCTGACCAAAAACCAAAACGCCGGCACCGGTCTGAACGGTGCTTTGCACTTGGACTTCCGCGCTCTGGCCGACGAGCGACTGGCCGTTACTGACGACGACCATGGTGCCGTCGGGCAGGTAGCCGATGCCCTGCCCTTTTTCGCGGCCTTCGCGGACAATCTTCAATTGCACAATTTCGCCGGGAATCATCTCGATCTTCATGCAATGCGCGACGTCGTTGAGATTGACGCAGGAGACATTTTGCAGACCGGCGATCTTGGCGAGATTGTAATCGTTGGTGAAAAGTTTGGCGTTGAGGTTGCGCGCGAGACGGACGAGTTTGCTGTCCACGCCTTTTTCATCGGGAAAATCGCCGTCGTGGATGCGGACTTCGAGTTTGGGATTGTGCTGGAGGCGGTTCAACATTTCAAAGCCGCGGCGGCCGCGCGCGCGTTTGATGTCGTCGCTTGAATCGGCAATCTGCTGCAATTCCAACAGCACGAATCGCGGGACGACGACCAAACCTTCAACGAGTCGCGATTCAATCAGGTCAGAGATGCGACCGTCAATGATGACGCTCGTATCGAGCAGCAAAAGATTGTCCGGTTTGTTCTGCGGCGAAAAACGGACATACGGAATGATGAGCGAAAAATCTTCCTTGTTGCTGCGCATCGCCAGCACCATGCCGATGTAACCGAAGCTCAAAAAAAGGCAAAGCCGGATGAGAAAACGTGCTTTTTCATCGGCGTTGTCGAAGAGGCCGGAATGATCCACCAGCCATGCGACCGCCGTGCCAAGCAAAAGCCCGAACGTAATCGCGGAAAAAGCGCGGAGTGAAAAACCTTTCAGCATTTCATCCACGGCAATGAGCAGGCCGCCGAAACCGAAGCCGATGACCATGCCGAGAAAAGCGCCATGCTCGTGGCTGACGTAATCCGTCGCCTGACTGATGGCAAAGCCGCCAGCCACGCACATGCCGAGAAACAAAATACGGATGGGCCAAAGTGGATTCATTAGCGTTTATAGCTCGCGGAATTTGTCGCCGGCGGTTTATGCGACCAGAGAATTCCCCACAATCCGCTGCGGTTCAAATTGCTCGTGGTGATGGAAAGATTGGCGACGATATCCTGCACATTGGTCGCGAGTTCTTCATTTTGCAAAACAGTTCCGGCCAGACCTTTGCCTGCTTGCAAATCAGATGCGAGTTGTTTGAGCGTGACCGAAATATCCTCGATATTTTTGGTGGCGACATCAATGTGTTCGCCGTTCGTGGCCAGGACATTTTGCGCCGAGTTGGCGAGCTGCGTGAGTTGACTTGAAAAATAAACCAAGTTGCTCACCGCCGCGCCGATCTGCGCGCCGTTCGTATTGACGATGGTGTGGATGTCCTGCACCGCGCCGAGCGCCTGCGCGGTGAAGGCCTTCATGTTCGTCAGCGCCACGCCGAAGCTGGAAAGCGTCTGTGCATTCAAAACTTGCGCGCGCAAATCGGTGATGGCGCCATCGAGTTTTTGCGCCGTGCCGTCAATGTGCTGGATGAAGCCGGACGCCGAACGCGCAACTTCCTGCAAATTGAACGGCGCGTCACTGAACACATCGGCATTATTGGTCAGCTTCGGCAATTGATTTTCCGTCGGGTTGACAGAGACATATTGGTCGCCGAGGATGCCGGATTGTTCGATCGCAAAACGGGCATCGTGATAGATCGGGTAATCCTTGTAAATTTTCAGGATCATCGTCACGTTCGTGCCGCCTTCTTCGAGCTTGATGTCGGTGACGGTGCCGACTTGCACGCCGGCGAGCAACACTTGTGCGCGCGGCTTGAGGCCGCCGATGTTGGCCGCGTGCAGATGCAGTTCGTAAGTGCCGCGAAAGAGGCTCGAGCCTTTGCTGAACTGGATAAGCAGCACCGCCAGCAGCGCCAG
>JAMFSG010000073.1 GCA_026225155.1 Verrucomicrobiota bacterium | reverse complement strand
GGATTTGGCGCGGCGGCAGCAACGGCTTTTGCAGCGGAAGGCGCGAAATTATTGCTCGGCGCGCGCAGGCTGGACCGTTTGGAAAAAATTTCGGCGACGGCAAAAAAATCCGGCGCGGCGCAATCTCATTTTCACGAACTGGATGTCTCCCAAACGGCAAGCGTGGAAAATTTCATCACGTGGGCGAAAGGAAAATTGAAATCGCAGCCGCTGCACGTCTTGATCAATAACGCCGGCGGCGCGCACGGATTTGACAATGTCGCCGACGGCAAAGATTCGGATTGGGAAACGATGTTGCAAACGAACGTGCTCGGCGTCTTGCGCGTGACGCGTGCGGCGTTGCCGTTGCTGCCGCGCGATGCGGGCGCAAGCATTCTCAATATCGGTTCCATTGCCGGACATATTGCTTACGCGGGCGGCGCGGCTTATTGCGCGGCCAAGGCGGGCGAACTGCAGATCACACGCGCGTTGCGGCACGAACTTTTCGGCACGGGCATCCGCGTCAGCACGATTGATCCCGGCTTGGCCGAAACGGAATTTTCCATCGTGCGCTTCAAGGGCGACAAGAAAAAGGCCGACGAACTTTACGCCGGAACCAATCCGCTGGTCGCCGCCGACATCGCGGAAATTCTCGTCTGGGTCGCCAGCCGGCCGCCGCACGTCAACATTGACGAGCTGATTGTCAAACCGGTTGACCAGGTTGCGATGGGAAAAGTTTTCCGCCGAACGAAAAATTGAACCGCGAAAAATAATTTTCATTCCGATTTTCTATTTTGGAAAAAATAAAAACGGCGACCTGTTTCCAGATCGCCGTTTTGAATTTCCCGGGGAAAATTAAATTCCTTTGCTGCTGATGTATTTCACCAAGTCAACGACGCGGTTGCTGTAACCCCATTCGTTGTCATACCAGCTCACGATTTTGAAGAAGCGTTTTTCACCCTTCAAATTGTTCTGCAATGTCGCGAGGCTGTCGTAGATGGAACTGCGATCGTCGTGAATGAAGTCGGTCGAAACCAATTCTTCTTCGGTCACGCCGAGAATGCCTTTGAGATAAGTCTTGGACGCATTTTTCAACGCGGCATCAATTTCTTCGATGCTCGTGTCTTTCGTGGTGCGAACCGTCAAATCAACCACCGAGACGTCAGCGACTGGAATACGGAAAGACATGCCGGTGAGCTTCCCTTTGGTGACCGGCAAAACTTCGCCGACGGCTTTCGCCGCGCCAGTGGTGCTCGGAATGATGTTGATCGCCGCCGCGCGGCCGCCGCGCCAATCTTTCTTGGACGGACCATCCACAGTTTTTTGCGTGGCCGTGTAAGCGTGAATCGTGGTCATCAAGCCGGTTTCGATGCCGAAACCGTCCTTGAGCAATACATGGACCAGCGGCGCCAGACAGTTCGTCGTGCAGCTCGCATTGGAAATGCTGCTGTGTTTGGCAGAATCATATTCGCCTTCATTAACACCCATGACGATGGTTTTGACATCGCCTTTGCCCGGCGCAGAAATGATGACTTTTTTCGCGCCAGCGGTGATGTGCGCTTTGGCTTTTTCGCTGTCGGTGAATAGGCCGGTGGATTCAATGACGATGTCCACGCCGAGCGCTTTCCACGGCAAAGTGGCGAGATCTTTCACCGCGCCGATGCACTTGATCTTATGGCCGTTGACAACCAGGACGTCGGCTTCTTCGAGCGTCGGGCTGCTTTTTTCCGTGGTGACGGCATGTTTGAATTTGCCGTGGACGGAATCATATTTCATCTGGTAGGCGAAATATTCCGCATCCGGCGACATGTCCACGACGGCGACGACGTCAATCGTCTTGCCGAGCAAACCCTGATCGCAGAGCGCTTGAAAAACCATGCGGCCGATCCGGCCGAACCCGTTGATTGCAACTTTAACTGCCATATTTTTTTTTAGTAATGTGGTGGAATTGATTTCCTGAAACCGAGGCGGATTTTATCATTGAAGGCGTCACCGTCAATGAAGAATTTAGGGACGCATTGGTGGAACCTTGCGAACTAATGACTTACCTGGCAAAGTAACTTCAAGCAAGATCGGATAACTAACCGGGAAGTGACTTACAAAGTAACTATTGCCAT
>JAMFSG010000072.1 GCA_026225155.1 Verrucomicrobiota bacterium | reverse complement strand
TTCGCGCCGCACTTGGTCAACTCCGTCCGCAACGCGACGACGCGCTCGCATTCTTGGACGCGCAAACGACCAAGATCGGTGAATTTAATTGATTGGTTTGAAAGCGGAGCAAGAGCAATCGCCGTCATGATGCTATCGCCAAGTTCTTTTGAACGCGAAATTTGAATCTGATTATTTGAATCGTCTTGAACATGGCGAATAGAACCAAATTTTTGAATATAATTCGAAAATTTACGATCAACTTGAAGCGACCAATTTGGTTCAGGAACTACAACACTAGGCAGGTGTTCTTTCTGATTGTTCAGAGGATTTATAATTTCTCTCGGAAAAATCCATCCTGCCGCTTTCATATAGCTGCTGCTGGACGCATCAGGCTCAATCCAATATGTCACAGTAAAATTTGAAAATTGCGCAAGCAACTCGTAAGTCATTACCAAGTAAGGCGACTCTTCACCGTTTTCACCAAAGACGTTAATTTTCCATCCGCCAATTTTCATTGAAAGCGCAAGTGCCGATGCAAATTGTGAACTGTCTTCAATACTCACATTACATTTTGCGTGAGGTTTCGGGCCTTCGCCGTAAATCCGCGCGGGCAATTTGTCGTTCTCAAATTCAGATTCGACGCGATAACCGAGTTCGCGCAACGCCGAAAACAGCGCGGCCTGCGGACGTTCGTGCATGCGCGGCACGCCATGCAAGCGATACACGCCGCTGCCCAGACACAAAAACGGCGCCAGAAAACGCGCCGCCGTCCCCGCATTGCCGACGAATAAATCCAACGGCTCGCGTTCCGTGCCGCCGGCCGGAACCAAACCCGCCTCGCCCAAAACCATGATGGTGCGATTGCACGGTTCTTCCGGATCGGGCGAAACGTGCACGACAAAACCGAGTTCCTTCAGACACTCGACCATGATCTGCGTGTCCTCGCTCCACAACGCGCCGTTGAGCGTCACCTCGCCGTCCGCCAACGCCGCAAGGATCAACGCGCGGTTCGTGATGCTCTTGGAACCGGGCACGGTGATCTCCGCGCGCACCGGCTGCGCGAGCGGAATGATTTCGATGAGTTCAGGAAGCGCCATTTTTATTTAGCCACGGATGAAACACGGATTGAACACGGACAAAAGCATCCGCAGATTTCACAGATTAACGCAGATGAATTTCCGGAATAAATCTGCGAAAATCGGCGCAATCTGCGGATAAAAATCCGTGTTTCATCCGTGTTTAATCCGTGGCTGAAGTTCATTCGGATGAAATTGAAGTTGCTTTCGCGGTCCAATTGTCGCGGCGCGTTTTTGCGGTTGCGAAAAAAATTTCAACCGCTTTTGCGTCGCCAGCTTTTAGCGCAGTTTGGAATTTTTTTAGTTCGGCCACAAACGCATCCACCGAACGCGAAATATTTTTGCGGTTCGCCATTGAAATATCGCGCCACATTTCCGGCGAGCCGGACGCGATGCGCGTCGTGTCGCGAAAACCGGTCGCGCACAAAGCGGCCTGCTGCTTCGACTGTTTCGGATCCAAAACCAAACCAGCGAGCGTCGCCGCAAGGACGTGCGGCAAATGACTCGAACGGCTGACGAGCAAATCATGTTGCGCGGCATCCAGTTTCAAAATGCGCGCACCGAGCGATTTCCAAAATTGTTCCAATTTTTTTACGGCGGCAGAATTGGATTTTTTAGTCGGCGTCAAAACGCAGATGGCTTTTTCAAAAAGATTTTCGCGCGCCGCCGCCACGCCGGTTTTTTCCGCGCCCGCCATCGGATGACTGCCGATAAAATGCGCACCGGATTTTTTGACAAGCGATTCCAGTTCGCGCACGACATCCGCTTTCACACTGCCGACGTCAGTGACGATCGCGCCGCGTTTGAGCGTGGGCAAAAACTGTTCCGTCAGTGAACGCATCTGCGCGAGCGGCGTGCAAAGAATGATCAAATCAGAATTGGAAACGGCGGCGAGCAGATCAGTCGTGGCGTAATCGGTCGCGCCGAATTTTTCGCAATCGGCGATGGATTTCTCGCTGCGAACAAATCCGGCAACTTCACCGGCAACACGACGTTTTCGCGCAGCGATTCCAATGGAACCGCCGAGCAAACCGACGCCAATGATGGTGATCTTCCGAAATTGCACGGGCGGAAAATAGCGTAATTCGTTCAATCGTTAAATAGTTAAATCGTGGAATCTGCCAACGCGACGACGATTCAACGATTCAACAAATTACAATTCAACGACTTCGCCGCTGTGCCCCGCTTTAAAACACGCGTCCAAAACTATTTGCGTTTTCGCCGACCACATTGGCCAGTCGTCGTTCAATTTGCCGGAGGCAAGCTGGTTCGCGAAATTACGCCACATGAATGTGTCTTGCGACGTGGCGTGACCGAGAATTCCTGGATCGGTGTTTCGCGGACATTTCACGCCGCTGGCAAGCGTGATGATTTTTTGATTCACCTCGAACGCTGGTTCGTAGCCGTTGAACGGGCGCACAAAATCGGGCACGAGCAGCCAACCTTTGTGGCCACTGACATGAACCCAATTCTGATGCCCGGCGAGAAACGAAGAATAAAATCCAAACGAAACGCCGCCGTCAAAAATCAGTTCGGCGGAAAAATCAATCGGCGCGGACGGACGATTCGGCAACGCTTCGGATTGCGCAAGAATTTTGGCGGTGACGCTTTTCGGCAACTGCCAGTTCAAAGTCCACAACGCAAAGCGGATCGAATACCAGCCCAAATCGCCGAGGCAACCGGCGGGCTCAAGCGCGCCGTTCGCGCGGATGTTGTTCTGGAAAAAATCTTCGTTGGGATAAAAACTGAAGCTGGACGAAATGCGCCGCAGCGCGCCGACATTTTGATCGTCGTCCAAAGTTTCGCGAATTTTTCCCATGCGCGGGCTGTGCATGAACATCACGCCGTCCATGAATTGCACGCCGTTTTTCCGGCACGCAGAAATCATTTCGTCGAGTTCGGCGGCGCTGGGCGCACACGGTTTTTCGCAGAGGACGTGCTTGCGATTTTCCGCCGCGCGGATGACAAACTCTTTGCGCAAAGCCGTCGGCAGCGGAATGTAAATGGCATCCACAATTTCGGATGCGAGCAATTCTTCGTAGCTGCCGAACGCGACCGGTTTTTCCGCGAAGGCAAATTCGCGCTGACATTCATCAATGAATTTGTGGCTTTTCTCAATTCCGCGACTGGCGACGGCGGAAACGACGCAGTTGCCGGAATTGAAAATCGCCTTCCAATTTTTCTTGCCGATTCCGGCCGTGCTTAAAAATCCAATTCGTAATTTTTTCATAAATTTATTTCGCCGCTTCACGCACGCGTTCCAAAATCACGTCGGCCATCAGCGGTTCCGTGCCGACGGATGGCGAATACCAGACGAATTTGCCGTCACGCTCAGTCGGATTTCGCCACGTCGGCTGGCCGGCGGCAAGCCGTTCTTTGACGATGCGTTCCGGTTCGCCAAGCAAGACCGGAATGTCTTCGACCGCGTGCAGACCGTCGCTGATGAAAAACGGGACGACGACGATATTTTTTGTTTTTGCCAGCGCCTGGCACCCTTTGATGAACGGCGGTTCTTCCATGAAAATCGCGCCGACATCCGCGTAAATACTTTGCGCGCGGATCAATTCGACTTGCCGCTCGATCGCCACGCGCGAATTTTTATTACGCCCCGTGCCGTGACCGGCGATGAACAAAGTCGTGTCGGAATTTTTCGGCGCGCGCGGAAAGGGAAAATTTTTCACGACTTCCGCCGCACGCGATAAAATAACTTTGGTCATGCTTTCGTGCGAACCGACCGGATGACAGTAAAACAGTTCTGAGTTTTGAGTTTTGAGTT
>JAMFSG010000071.1 GCA_026225155.1 Verrucomicrobiota bacterium | reverse complement strand
TATTCAAACATCAAAAGCCGACGTGCTCGCGGGTTGGACTTTTGAAACGAGCATGCCAACTTCATCCGGACCTTATAGTCCAGAAAGCGGCAGCCAAACTGGCACGGCGACGATTTTGGGTTCGCATGCCAGCGGCACAACGACATTTTCCACCTTTCAAGGCAATGGTTCCCTGACCGCATTTGAAGCCAACCATTGGGCGGTGGGAGATTACTGGCAATTTACGGTCAGCACTATTGGTTTTGAGAACATTAGCCTCTCCTACAGTCAAAACGGTAGTTCCACCGGGCCGGCTGTTTTTCAACTCGCTTACAGTCTTGATGGAACCACTTTTAATAATGTTGGTTCCACCTACACTATTCCATCAGGCGTGAGCTGGCACACGGCGACAACGGACGCTTCGACTTCCTTTTCTGACGATTTAAGCGGGCTGATCGCCCTTAATGGTATTTCCAAATTATATTTCAGGATAATTGATGAAGCTACAACTTCCGTAGGCGGCGGCAATGTTGGTTTAGCGGGAGCTGATTACATTGACAATGTCATTGTGTCCGGCACGCCCGTCGCCGCCGTCCCGGAACCTTCGGCGATCACGCTGGCCACCATCGGCGGCATCGTCTGTTTTTTTATGATGCGCCGCAGGCATTGATTTTTGCCCCGTTTTTTGGCTTGCCTAAAAGAGTCGGAAAATTCCGGCTCTTTTTTTATTTTTCACCTTCAGAAAATTTTAGTCATTCTGTAAAATGAATTTCATCGCGCGGGACAATGGCTTTTGCCATCATCCACGCGAAATGACGCGCACGGAAAAACTTCTGGCGGAACTCATCGCGCTACCGAGCGTGAATCCTGCCTTTATTTCATCCGCCGAAACTTCGGCGCGGCAAGCCCGCCAAATTTACGGCGAAAAAAATGTCGCGGATTTTCTCGCCAGCGTCGCGACCAAATCCGGATTGGAAATTGAATTCCAGAAAGTTTTGTCGGGACGCTCCAATCTCATCGCGTGGTTGCGGCCAAAAAATAAAATCAAACAAACCATTTTGCTCGCGCCGCATCTGGACACCGTCGGCGCGGATGAAAAACAGTTTGTTCCGCAGCGCAAAAACGGCCGTTTGCACGGGCGCGGCGCGTGTGACACGAAAGGTTCCGTCGCCGCGATGCTGGTTGCGCTGTGCGAATTGGCGGAAGCTCAATCGCGTCCGCTGGAAACGGAAATCATTTTTGCCGGCTTGATTGACGAGGAAAATGCACAGGCCGGTTCGCGCGCGTTGGTGGCCAATAAATTCAAAGCGGATCTGGCCATCGTCGGCGAGCCGACCCGGGCGCAAATCGTCACCGCGCACAAAGGCAGCTTGTGGCTGAAGCTGGAAACATGCGGCCGCGCGGCGCACGGCGCAACGCCGCACTTGGGCAAAAATGCCGTGCACGAAATGGCGCGCATCGTGGATATTTTGGAAACAGATTACGCGGCGCAATTGCGAAAGCGGAAACATAAATTGCTCGGCAGCGGCACGGTGAATGTCGGGAAAATTTCCGGCGGACGGCAGCCGAACATCGTTCCCGACCATTGTGAAATTTTGGTGGATCGCCGCACGTTGCCGGGTGAAACGGAAGCCGGTGTGCGCCGTGAAATTTCCGCGTTGTTAAAAACCAAAAAATTGACCGCAATTATTTCCAGCGATAAATCCGTTCCGTGCCTCGCGTTGGAGACGGATTTCACATTGCCACTCGTCCAAACTTTTTTCCAGAGCGTCGGCCAGACGAAGCCGATCGGCGTGGATTATTTTTGCGACGCGGCGGTGCTGGCGGCGGGCGGCATTCCGAGCGTAGTCTTCGGCCCGGGCGACATCGCGCAGGCGCACACGGCGGACGAATGGATTTCGCTGGCAGAACTTGACCAGGCGAAGTCGATCTTGGTCAGATTCTTCAATTCATTGCCGTGACGAGTTCTTAACACGAACAAAAACGCCTTGGTATTGCGTGTCTTTCGCGGTGAAAAATGATTTAATCCGGCGGACAAAATAAAAATTCATGAGTGCAGAAGCAGCCAAAACGATTCCAACCATTGACCACAAACCGCACGCGGCCTTTTTTCGCCAAAGCGGCTGGTTGATGATGGCGACCATTGTTGGCGGGCTCATGACCTTTGGCGTTCATCCGCTGAATAAATATATTTCAGATGCGGAATACACGGCGTTCGGGGTTTTGTTGACCGTGGTGTCCTGCCTGCCAACCACGCCATTGCAAATGGTTTTTGCCCAACAATCCGCGCTGGCGCTGGCGACCGGCCGTGAGCGGCAATTGGGATCCATGATCCGGCGCGCCTGGCTCGGAACCTTCATCGTGTGGCTGCTGCTGGCGGCGACAATTTTTATTTTTCAAGGTGTCATCGTCAAACGCTGGCAATTGCCCGGCGCGGGCGGATTGCTGGTGACACTGCCGTTGATGTTATTTTCCTTGTGGGTGCCAATGTTTACGGGCGTGCTGCAGGGGCGTCAGGATTTCTTTTGGATGGGTTGGTCTACAATCTTTAGCAGCGCAGGACGCTTGGCGTTTGCGGTGCTTTTAGTATTGGTGTTTGCTCTCGGCGCGATGGGGATGATGGGCGGTGCGTTGATCGGGATCGGTTTTGGGGCGGCGGTGGCCATCTGGCGGACACGGGATTTATGGTCGTTGCCCGCTGAAAAATTTGATTCTAAAGGTCTGTGGCAACAAATACTGCCGTTGATTTTTGGTTTCGGCGCGTGCCAATTCATGTTCACGTCAGACACGATGTTCGCCAAGGCCTATTTCAGTCCGGACGCGATGAAGCCATACGTTGTAGCGGGAACGTTGTCACGCGCATTGCTGTGGCTGGTGATGCCAATGGCCTCGGTTATGTTTCCCAAATTGATCCAAAGCCGGTTGAAATCGGAAAAAAATAATTTGTTCGGCGTGGTTGTTTTAGGCACGGCCATCCTTTCTGTCTGTGCCACGTTGGGTTTGTGGATCACGGGTCCGCTGGTGATCCGGATCGTCGCCCATTCCAGCGATGTCGCAGGAACGATGGCGCTCATCCCGTGGTATGCCTGCGCGATGGTGCCGCTGGCGATGGCCAACGTGTTGGTGAATGATCTGCTCGCCCGCGGACGTTTTGTAGTGGTGCCATTCATGGTGCTGCTCGCGATCGCATACGGCGTCACCTTGCCGCTGATGTTGAACCATTTTCCCGGGCGGATTGAAATCATCCTGCAAACGCTGGGTGTTTTTAACTTCCTCCTGTTTGTTGTCTGCGCGTGTTTCGCCTGGCTTTCGCCGGGCAAAACGAAAATGACGGCGGCCAAATAGCAGCAAGTAAATACCGCTGTCTGCAGTGACGTCCGCTATTCCCGCTTTTCGCTTTCCGTCGAAGCCAGCGGCAGTGGGGCGCGCAACTTTCGGTAAGCCCAAGTTTCCAGCGGGCGCAATGGTTTTAGCAGTTTATAGAACGGTGAATAGATCAGCCGGATGCGCACGGTGGATAAAAACATCGTCAGCGACGAACGGCCCAGCGCAACTTTTGAACCGGCCTTGTCCGTCCATTCCGTCGGCACTTCCAGAATTTTATAGCCCGCGCGCCGGATTGAAAACAGCAGGTTAATGTCGAACGCCATGTCAGCGATGCGCAATGTCGGATGGATTTTTTCCACCACTTCACGTTTCATCACTTTAGCGCCGCATTGAGTATCACGGATATTCATCCAAAACATGCCCTGCACGATGGAATGAAAAACGCGGCTCGCAAATCGCCGGTTGCCGGCTTGCGCTTGATGAATGACCGCACCCGGCAACCAGCGCGACCCAATGACGCAATCTGCCGCACCGATTTTCTTAACCAAATCCAAAAACGCTTTCGGTTCCGTCGCGCCGTCGGCATCCACATAGCCGATCAAGTCGGCGTTGCCCGCGAGTTTAAGTCCCTCGATGAGTGCGCCGCCTTTGCCGATGGCGGCGGGAAAATCCAGCCAGCCGATGGACGGAAAATCTTTCGCCACGCGCTGCACCACGCCGAGTGTATTGTCGCGGCAGCCGTTGAGGACGACGACGAGTTGAAATTTTCCGGAATAATTCCGACCGAAAAAATCCGCATAGCTGCGCAGCATCGGTTCGATGCGCGCTTCTTCGTTGTAGGCCGGAATTAAAATCAACAGACTGGGATCGGGCACGCCAGAGTTTCAAGTTTCAAGCGCCAAGTTTCAAGTTTTCAGTTTGCGTCACTTGAAACTTGAAACCTGACACTTGAAACTCTTTAATCCGGCATGGACTCACGCGAGGCGTTTATTGCGCTGAATCTGATTGAAGGTGTCGGGCCCGTGCGCGCCCGGTCGTTGCTCGAACATTTTGGCGAAGCTTCAAAAATTCTTTCCGCTTCAAAATCCCAATTGCTCCGCGTCCGCAACATCGGCGATGACACGGCGGAAAAAATTTCCAGTTGGGAAAAAACGATTGACCTTGCGGGCGAATTGAAACGCATCGCCGATTTCGGCTGCCACGTTTTGATTTCGTCCGATGAAAATTATCCTGCGTCGTTGCGGGAGATTTACGATCCGCCGCTCGTGCTTTATGTCAAAGGCGAATTGAACGCGAAGGACAAAAATGCCGTCGCACTCGTCGGCTCGCGCATGACGACGCACTACGGCATCGAGACGGCGCGCAAGCTTGCGTATCAACTCGCCTACGTTGGTGTGACCGTCGTGAGCGGCGGCGCGCGTGGCATTGACACGGCGGCGCATCAAGGCGCGTTGAGCGGCAAAGGCCGGACGATCGCGGTTTTGGGCACGGGAATAAATCTGATTTTTCCACCGGAGAATGCGGAATTATTCGAGCGCATCGCCGCGAACGGCGCGGTCATCACGCAATTTCCGTTCAATCGTCCGGCGGACAAACAAAGTTTTCCGATCCGCAATCGCATCGTCGCCGGCATGACTTTGGGCACGGTCGTGGTCGAGGCGAACCTTTCCAGTGGCGCGCTCATCACGGCAAATTTCGCGACGGAATATGGCCGCCAGATTTTTGCCGTGCCCGGACGGATCGATTCGCCGCGCAGCAAAGGCTGTCACGAGCTGATCAAAAAAGGCGCGAAATTGTGCGAAGGCGCGGAAGATATTTTGAGCGAATTCGAATATCTTTTTCCCGCGAGCAACCGCCCAGCTTCCGTTTCCGAAACTGGAATTTTGCCCGCACTTGAACTTTCCGCGAACGAGCAGAAAATTTTCGATGCCGTGAAACCCGGCGACGAAACGACGATTGACGAAATCATCCGTGCGAGCGGTTTGCCGAGCTCGACGGTCAGCGTCGCGCTGCTCGGTTTGGAAATGAAACGGCTCGTGCGTCAGTTGCCGGGAAAATTGTTCGTGCGCAATACTTGAGGCGCATCAAATTTTTTGGTTGGCTGAAAAATGATTTAATTCTTCCGCGACGCGCACAATGACCGGTTGCCATTGACCTCTTTGCGCTTGTCGAAAAAGCCGCATTGTCGGATACCACGGCGTCGTTTCGGGGAATTGCTGAAACCAGCGCCAGTCCGGCGAATGTTGGACGAGCAGCCAGACCGGTTTTCCCAGCGCGCCGGCGAGATGCGCGACCGCCGTGTCCACGGCAATGACCAAATCCATTTGCGCAATGACAGCGGCAGTGTCCAAAAAATCTTTCAAGCGACCGTCCAAGTTTACCAAATTGGGAAAAGTCGGCAGCAAGGCTTGATCGTGTTCCGGCACGGGCATTTGCAAACTATAAAAAGTTTTTTCCGGCGATTGCAAAATTAGCGCAAGTTCGGCGAGTGACAGCGAACGCGCTGCGTCATCGTGGTGATGCGGATTGCCAGCCCAAACTAATCCGATTTTTATTTTTCCGGCCGGCCGGTTTTCGTTTGGCGGCGCGGTGAGATACGGCACTTGACTCGGAATCGTTTCCAGCGTGATTCCCAAAATTCCCGCGACGCTGATCAACGACGTAAAATAATCGAATGGCGGAATTTCTTCGCCGTAAGCGATGACGACCTCGGCGCATTTGGAAAACGTGAACAAACTTTTCTGTTCCGGCCGACATTCGAGAATCACTTTTACGCCGCGTTCGCGAATTTGCCGGATGAATCGCACGGCTTGAATGGCATCGCCAAAACCTTGCTCCGCGTGGAGAAAAAGGGTTTTGCCGACGATGTCTTCGCCGCGCCAGCGTGGTTGCAGAAATTCGCGCGGCATCCGGCGCGGACGCAATTCATATTCGCGCAAACCTTCGGCGAGATTTCCCGACGCCAGCACCGAAATCGCGCGGCCATAACGCGCCAGTGCATAATCCGGTTTGATCGCCAGCGCGCGACTGAAAGCCGCGATGGATTCTTCGAGCCGGTCCAATTCCTTGAACGATTTTCCGAGATTATTCCAGCTCGCGGCATCGTGCGGATTCAATTCCACCGCGTGTTGGAAAGCCGCCACCGCTTTTCCAATTTCATCGAGTAGATAATATGAATTGCCGAGGCTGTAATATAAATCGGCGAG
>JAMFSG010000070.1 GCA_026225155.1 Verrucomicrobiota bacterium | reverse complement strand
TCTTCGACGACGAGTTGCGTGCCGCGTGGGCGAAGCTGCCGAAGGAAAAATCAGATGATCTGTGGAAGCGTTATTACGACCACCGTAAAAATTATCTGACGAAATCCGCCAAGCCGGACGAAACGGCGGAACAGATTTCCAAGCAGGCGACTGACGATGCGAACGGTTTGGCGAAGGGACAATATATCCCACACGTCATCGAGCCGAGCGCGGGCGTGGATCGTTTGATTCTGGCGCTCATCGCAAACGCATATTCCGAAGAAACGAAAACGGACGACAAAGGCAAAAGCGAGACGACGGTGACGATGAAATTTCATCCGCGCGTCGCGCCGATCAAGGTTGCCGTTTTGCCGTTGCTGAAAAACAAACCGGAACTCGTGGCGAAAGCGCAAGCTGTCCGCGAATTGTTGCGTCCGTGGATGAATGTTTTTTACGACGAAGGCGGTTCGATCGGCAAGCGTTACGCGCGCCAGGACGAAGCGGGCACGCCGTTCTGCGTGACGATTGATTTCGATACGCTCGGCGAAAAACCGGAGTTGCTCGACACGGTGACAATCCGTTATCGCGATGACGGCAAACAGGAACGCTTGAAAATTTCTGAACTTCTGGAATTTTTGCTGTCAAAGATTCGTTGATGAGCGATAACGCAAAAAACCAAGAAGATAGCACATCTACTCTGCCGGTCGTTTCCGGAGTGGAAGTGGAAAAAGCGCCGCGGGCGCCGACCCTGTATTTCATCGTCATCGGCAAATTGCTGGAAGGCGCGGTGCTGTTGATCGGCGCGGTGAGCATTTATTTATTGGCGCAAAGAAACTTGCCGGATTTGTTCGACCAGTTCATCCGTTTTCTGCATCTCGACCCGGAAGGCCGATTTTTCAATGACATCAGCGATCGGTTGGCGACCATCACGGCGCGCAATGTGCAGGCGTTAGCGTTGTGGATGTTCATTTACGGATTGTTCAAGGCGGCGGGCGGCGTGGGTCTGGCTTTTCGCGCGACGTGGGCGATCTGGCTGGCGATCGGCGAATCGGCATTTTTCATTCCGATTGAAATCTACGAACTTATCCGCCGCCATACACCGGAAGGCGAGGAGCACGCGCACGCGATGTTTGCCCATCCAAAAATCGGCATCGCGCTGGTGCTGGCATTTAATGTTCTGGTCGTGTGGTATCTTTACACCAACCGCGAACGGTTGTTCCGGCATCACCATTAATTTGCCGCCATTATTTCCTTGCGCTAAACGCCGATGGGGTTTAATTAAAAGCCAGATTACGAATTAGCCGAAGCCAGTTTTGATGCAAAAAAACATCGTTCAGTCCCAACCGGAGAGGGTCGCTTGAGTCGACCCTTCACACCCCGCAATTCTTCCCCCGCGTCGTTCATTCGCGTCAACGGCAAAATCCGCGCCCGCGAAGTCCGCGTCGTCATGGACGACAAACAGCTTGGCGTCATGCCGCTGACCGACGCGATTAACCTCGCGCGCCAGCATGGCGTGGACTTGGTTGAAATCGCCGCCTCGGCGGTTCCGCCCGTGTGCCGCGTGGTGGATTTTGGCAAATACCGTTACGAACTCGCCAAGAAGGAAAAAGAATCTAAAAAACACCAGCACGCTTCGACCGTCAAAGAAGTGCAGTTGAGCCCGCGCATTGATCCGCATGATTTGGGCATCAAGACCGCGCACGCGATTGATTTTCTCTGCGAAGACATGAAGGTGAAAGTCGCGCTGAAATTTCGCGGCCGCGAAATGGCGCACACCGAAGTCGGTTTTCAGGTCATCACGAAATTCATCGAACTCATCGCGCCGTTTGGCCATCCCGATTTCGCGCCCAAGCTCGTCGGTCGCGCCATCAACTTGATGATCAGCCCGCTGCCGCGCAACAAACGTGCGAAAAATCCGCGCGTCATTGAAGAAGCTGGCGCTTCTGCTAACGCGCCGGCAAAACCCGGCGCGGGAAAAAATCATCCCCCTGAAAAAACGGAAGCCCACAAGCTTGAGCCGGTTTCACAAAAGCCCAAAGTTCCCGTTGCTGAAACGCCCGCCGCCGATGGCTTGAACAGCGCTTTCGCGAATTTGGAAATCAAATAATCTGGCGCGACGAGACTCCGTTGAGCCCAAGTTTAATCTTCGCCACCTTCGCGTTCTTTGCGCGACATTTTTTCCGTCATCGTCCAGCCGCGAACCAATTCTGGAAAGCGGCAGTCGGTGCAGATTGCATTCGAGTGCTCGCAAAAATCGCGGACGATTTGCATCAAACCTTGCTGCGCTGCCGCACTTCTCAAAATTTTCGCGCTGGCATTTCCGAGTAACCGCTGCCGCGCGAGTTTCAAAATTGAATTATCTTCCGCCGCCGGCCACGCAAAAAATCTTTTTTCGACTTCGCGCTGGAATTTTTCATTGCCGCCTTCTTTCGCGCGAATCCATAGCCACGGCAAAATCACGTTCACCGCCAAATCGGTGACGCGCGCTTCGCCCAGCAGCGGCTGCGGTCTTGGCATGCGCGCGGATTTGAACGTCCAATGCCACGACCAGAATTCATCGCGCTCGACCTGGAAAATTTTGTGGAGCGAATCAACCATTTCACGGGAAGGACGGCGTGTCGCCGTCCCAAATTTTTCAGGGTCGCCGACACGGCAACCCTGCCAAAATTCCATCGCGCACCAACCTTCGATTTTCGAGATCAATTTTTCATTCGCGAGCCAATGCGACGCCAAGGCCAAGCGTCTTTGCGGATGATTCGCCGGGCGCAAGCCGTGAAATTTCCAAACCGCGTGCGGCAAAATGCAATCAGCAAAACCATCGCGTTCGCGCCACCAGAAATCCCACGCGCGGCGCAAAAACGTGTCGGAATATTTTTGCGAGCGCGTCAATTCATCCGGCAGCAAGCCGCTGACGCCGAGCAAACGCGCCTGGATCTCAAACGCGGAATTCGCGCCGCGCCACCAACGCGATTTTGTTTCCGCAAGATTTTGCATCGGCCAGATGTTGTTTTTGTAGCCGAGCGCGCGGAACAGATTTTCCCACAACGCCATTTCCCAGCCGGAATTTTTTGCGCGGGCAAGCATGGCGTTCGCCTTGTTTTGAAAACGAACTTTCGCAGCGGCGTGAAGCAGTTCGGTGAGCTGAATTTCAGAAAGTTCGCGCAATGGCGCGGAACATTTGCCGCGCAGATTTTCCGGCAGGCCGGATTCGTTTTCAAGTGCCAGCGCGAGTTCTGCGAGCGGCGCATCGAGGGAATTTTTCAAGGCCAGAACCGAAGGAACATTTGAGTTGGCTTTCGCATTTTCCCAAACGACGTGTAAAATCACATTTTTGAAAGCGGGATTTTTATCGTGGCCGTGCGCGTGCCAGCCGCTGGATTGCAAGTCAATCTCGACGTCGCCGGAAATGGGTTTTTCATTTCCGAGCCGCAAAACCGCGCCGCGAAAATCCGGGCCGCCTTCGACGCTGATAAAACCGGGATGAAAAACGCGGACGCTTTTGCCATCGGCAGTTTTTAGTTGATCGCGTTTGAGGCATTGATGCTGCCAGACGGCTTGCAGCAATTTTTCGGGCGGGATGGAATTTTCATCTTTCAGGGCGAAACTGGTGCGCGATTTTTCGCGCCAGACGGCATAAAAATTTTCGGCGGCGGATGACATGGCTGTTTGCCTTTCGACCACGCGCGGTGCGAAGTCAAATTTTTTTGAACGCAACCGAATGGTTTTTTGCCTGTTCAATGATGACGCGTTGGAAATTTTGTTGGCCGGAGCGGGAGTTTTCCGGTTACACTGGCGCGAGAAGTTTGCCCGACGGAACGTGATGATTGAAGTCTCTAATTTGACGAAACGCTATGGCGGTCGCACGGCGGTGGACGATATTTCGTTCACGGTCGCGCGCGGCGAAATCGTCGGGCTGCTCGGCCCGAATGGTGCGGGCAAAAGCACGACGATGCGGATGCTCTCGGGTTTCATGCCCGGCACGAGCGGCACGGTGCGCGTGGCGGGCTTCGATGTGTTTCACGATTCGGATGAAGTGCGGCGGCGCATCGGTTACATGCCGGAAAATAATCCGCTCTATCCCGAAATGCGCGTGCGCGAATATCTGAAATTCCGCGCGCGGCTGAAAGGTCTCGGCTGGCGCAAATCCCGCGAACGCGTGACGACGGTGATGGAGCAATGTTCGTTGACGGATGTTAACGGCCGCGTCATCGGCCAACTTTCCAAAGGCTACAAACAACGCGTCGGTCTGGCAGACGCCTTGGTGCACGAGCCGGAATTGATTATTTTGGACGAACCGACGATCGGCCTCGATCCGCATCAGATCCGTTCCGTGCGCACGTTGATCAAAAGTCTCGCGGGAAAACATACGGTTTTGATTTCGACGCATATTTTGCCGGAAGTGGAAATGATGTGCGGCCGCGTGCTGATCATGTTCGGCGGAAAAGTTTTGGCGTCGGACACACCGGAGAATTTGCAGCGGCGCATGGCGGGCGGCAGCCAGGTCATCGCGGAAATCGCCGCGCCGGAAAATATTTTGCGCGAGACGTGGGAACATTTGCCGGAAGTGGAACAATTTGATGTCTCGCCGAGCGAAGGCGATTTTTTCCGCTGCGCCTTGACCGCGCGCGAAGGCGTTGATCTGCGTCCGCTGGTTTCCAATCTCGCGCGCGAAAAAAACTGGCCGTTGCGTGAATTGACGCGCAGCCGGCATTCGCTCGAGGACGTTTATGTGCAGGTGACCAAGCCGACGCACGAGGAGGAAGTGGAATGAGAATTTTCTGGGTTTTGTTGCGGCGCGAATTGTCATCGTTTTTTCTTTCATGGACGGGCTACGTCATCATCGCGGCGATCGCGTTGCTGCTGGGATTAAGTTTCGTTGTGCTCATCGCGGGCGTTGGCAGCGAGCCGTTCACCGCGCCGGTGACGGAAATGTTTTACAGCACGTTTTATTTTTGGCTGATCCTGCTGCTCGCCACGCCGGTCATCACGATGCGTTTGTTCGCACTGGAAAAAGCGAACGGCACTTTTGAAACCCTGATGACCACGCAGGTCGGCGATTTGCAAGTGGTCGTGGCGAAATTCACGGCGGCAATTCTTTTTTATCTCGTCGCGTGGTTGCCGTTGCTCGCGTGCCTGTTCATTGTGCGCCATTTTACGAACCAGGCGGGCGCGTTGGACGCTGGCACGGTTGGCGGAATGTATTTGGGAATTTTCCTCATCGGCTGCGTGTTTTTATCGCTCGGCTGTTTGGCGTCGGCCATTTCGCACAGCCAGATGACGGCGGCGATGATCAGCTTCGTGCTCGGCGTCAGTTTATTTTCGCTCGCATATCTGGCGAAATCCACGCCCGTCAACGCGCATTGGCAGACGCAAGTGTTGGCGTATTTCAACCTGTTCGACCAGATGCACGATTTCGCGCGCGGCGCGGTGGACACGCGCGCGGTGGTTTTTTATTTGAGCGCGACGTTTCTTTTTTTGTTCCTGACGTTGCGCGTGGTGGAAAGCCGCCGTTGGAAATGACATGAGCGACAACCCGAAATCCCGCCGCAGTTTTTCGCCCGCGAGCCGATGGCAGATCGGTTTCGACAAAATCGCGCGCACGTTGCTGGTGCTTGCGGTGGTGGTGATGGTGAATTATCTCGGCGCGCAATTTTTCCACCGGTTTTATTTGAGTTCGCAGACGCGCGTGGCATTGTCGTCCCGCACGCTGACAGTTTTGTCCTCCATGACCAACCATGTGGATGTGACGCTTTATTACGACACGCACGACCAGGGAAATTTTTATCCTAACATCGTCGCGCTGTTGAACGAATATCACGCGGCGGACAAAAATATTTCCATCCACACCGTGGATTACGTCAACGATCCCGGCGACGCGGAAAAGACGAAGGAAAAATATAATCTGCCATCCGCGACCGACAGCCCGAACGCGCCGCCGGCAAAAGACCTCGTCATTTTTGACAGTCCTGGCCGGATTCCCATCGTTGTTCCCGGCGAAGCCATCGTGCAGAAAAAATTGGAGCAGACGAGGCCCGATGATCCCAAGCAGCAAAAACTGCAATTCCGCAACAAGCCGATCGCGTTTAACGGCGAGCTGATGTTCACTTCCAAACTGCTCGCGCTGGCGAACACGCAGCCGTTCAAAGCTTATTTTCTGCAGGGCCACGGCGAATCATCGCTCACCGACAATGGCAATTTTGGTTTTACGAAATTCGGCTTGGAACTCGCGCAAAATTACATTCTCACGACCAATCTCGAATTGAATGGCGACAGCCCGGTGCCGATGGATTGCAATCTGCTGATCATCGCCGCGCCGACCACGGCGTTGCCCGATTCCGAGTTGCAAAAAATTGATCAATATCTTGCGGACGGCGGAAGGTTGCTGGCGCTTTTCAATTATCAATCCATCGAACACGAAACCGGACTGGAACCGATTTTGAAATTGCATTGGGGCATCAATGTTGAAGCAGATTATGTCAAAGATGCGCAAAATTCCATCACCGGCCAGGACGTAAAAATCCGCGATTTCAATCCCAAAACTTTTGTCGCCCCGCTCACGCAAGTTTCGTTGCAGATGATTTTGCCGCGTCCAATCACGAAAGTGGATTTTGCAAATCCACCGGCAAACTCACCGCAGGTGGATGAGCTCGCACTCACCAGCGAAACTTCCACGCTCGCGGGCGATCCCGCCGCCGCGCCGCGCCATTATCCGGTCATCGCGTCCGTCGAACAAAAACCCGTCGCGGGCGTTTCTCATCCGCGCGGCAACACGCGCATCGTGGTCGCGGGCGATTCCATTTTTCTCGGCAACTATTATATTGAAGGCGGCGCGAACCGTGATTTTGTCAGCTACGCCGCCAACTGGTTGCTCGACCGCCAGCAATTGTTGGCCGGCATCAGCCCGCAACCTGTCACGGAATTCCGCCTGTTGCTGACGCGAAAAGAAGGCCAGCAACTCGACTGGCTGCTGCTCGCCGCGTTGCCTGGCGGCGTGTTGATTTTTGGCTGGCTCATCTGGTTCGTGCGCAGAAAATGAAAACCAAATCTACCGCCATCTGGTTTGTGCTCGCGGTTTTGCTGGCCGCGTTCATCTGGTTTTGGCAGAAACATTCGCATCCCGCCGCGCCGACGAATATTCGTCTGCTACCCGGCTTGCGCGTCGCCGACGTCACGGGCGTTGAAATCATTCCCACCGGCGCGCTCGCAATTGACGCCGACCACACGAACGGCGTCTGGCAATTGGAAAAACCATTTATTTATCCCGCACAGGCGGCGGCGGTTGAATCGTTGCTTGGCGCGCTGGAAAAACTCACGCCCGCCACGCGACTGACCGGCGGCGAAATCGGAAAAAATACGGACGCCGAATATGGTTTTGATAATCCGCAATATTCCATCGTGATCTCGACGGGCGACCAGCAATGGCAATTGCGCGTCGGCAACAAGACCGCGCCCGGCGACCAGGTTTTTGTGCGCGTCGTCGGCACGGACGGCGTGTTTGTGACCGGCGTGGACTGGCTGCAATTTTTGCCGCGCGACGTGGCCGCCTGGCGCGACACGTCGCTGGTGGACGCGGCGAAGTCTTACGATTTGATCGTCATCACCAACGGCGCAAAAGTGATCGAACTGCGGCGCGATGAGACGAACCGGCTCTGGCGCATGACGCGTCCGCTCGCCGCGCGCGCCGACAGCGAGCAGATCAATTCTTTGTTGCAACAATTGCGTTCCGCGTCCGCCGCGCGCTTCGTCACCGACGATCCGAAAGCCGATCTGACCACGTTCGGTTTGCAGCCCGCCGATCTGGATTTATTGTTGGGCAATGGCACGAATCTGACCGCCGGCATTCACGCCGGCAAAGCGCCGCCGGAAAATCCCGCGCAGATTTTCGCGCGGCGCGAAGGCTGGAATTCTGTCGTCGCTGTGACCAACGCCGTGTTCAAGCCGTGGCGTGGCGCGGTGAATGAATTTCGCGACCCGCGTTTGCTCGAACTCACCGCGCCCGTCGCCGAAATCGAAGTTCACGGCGAAAATAATTTTACGTTGCAGCAACAAAGTCCGGATAACTGGAAACTCGTCGGCGAAAAATTTCCGATTGATGCGGACAGCGTTCGCGGATTTATCCGGTTGCTCGCCGGTTTTCGCGTCGCCGAATTCACGAAGGACAACAACACCGCGACCGATCTGCAAGGCTTCGGCCTGACCGCGCCCGCCGGCACAAATCAGATCACGCTGCTTTCGGCGGTCGGCGATACGAACAGCGTCATCGCGCAAATCATTTTTGGCACGGTCGAGACGAACAAAGTGTATGTGAAGCGCGCGGACGAAAATTATGTCTATGCGCTCGCGTCGGCGGATTTCAACCAGCTCAAGCTCCTCGAAAAAGGCTGGATGTTTCGCGATCGCCGCATCTGGAATTTTACCGAAACCAACGTCGCGCAAATCACGCTGCGGCAAAATGGAAAAACGCGGACGCTGATCCGCACCGGCGCGAATGAGTGGTCCATCGCATCCGGCTCACAGGGCATCATCACGCCGGCCGCCGTCGAGGAAGCGGTGCACGGACTCGGCACGCTCACGGCCGAATATGGCTGGGTTGGACGCAATTTGACGGCGGCGGAATTGGCGGAAGGAAAATTCAACACGAACAACCTGCAAATCACCGTTGAATTAAAAACCGGTGAAAAAGCCTCTGTGGATTTTGGCGCGGAACTGCCCAAGATCAGCACCGCGCTGGCCGCCGTGACCCTCGACGGCGAACGCTGGGCATTTGTGTTTCCGCCCGGCACCTACCAACTCGTCGCGGCGTATCTCACGATTCCGCCGGACGCTCCGTGATATGTCCCGCTTCTGGCGCAAATGCCGCACGACCCTTCGCTGGTGTCGCATCACTTTGTGGCTGCTGATCCTGTTGGTGCTGTGCCTTGGTATTCGATTGAATCGCATCGGCCTGCCGGATTTTCTGAAAATCCGCGTTGTCGCCGCGCTGCGTGAAAATGGCGTGCAACTGGAATTTTCGCGGATGCGTTTGAGTCTGATCCGCGGCGTGGTTGCGGACAATGTCCGGCTCGGCGACGCGAAAAATTCCGACAGCTTCGCCTTCGCCGCGCGCGAAATGCAACTGCAACTGGACTACGCCGCGTTGCTGCACCGCCGTTTGGAGGTGGATGGTTTGGTCGTGCGCGACGGCACATTTACGCTCGCCGCGTCGCCGACGAACACGCTCACGCTCACCAACCTCCAGACCGAATTGCGTTTTGAAACCAACGACACCTGGACGCTGGACCGCTTTCACGCCGGCTTTGAAAACGTGCAGATTTTGCTGTCCGGCGAAGTCGTGCACGCGACGGAAATCCGCAACTGGAAATTTTTCAGCGCCGCAAAATCCGCCGCCAATGTTTCAACCAACGAAAATAAATATGCCGACCGCGGCCCGCTCGCGCAGTTGTTGCAACAAATCTCCGGCCCCGTCGCGCGCATCCATTTTGACGGCCAGCCGACGTTGAACCTGATTTTGAACGGCGACGCGCGCGACGTTCATTCCATTTCCGTGCGGCTCGATGCAAATATTCCCGGCGTGCATACGCCATGGTTTTCCGCGCATCATCTGCAGCTCGTTGCGCAGGCAACTGCGCCCGCCGACGCGCCGACGAACGCCGACGCGTCGCTCGGTTTTTGGAAAAACTTGCAACCGTTCAAGCTCGAATGGACGGCGCGCACCACCGATCTGCACGTCGAAAAGATCGAAGCGGATACGCTCAACGCCGGCGGCGAATGGCGCGCGCCCGAGCTTTCGGTGAAAAAATTCTCCGCGCAGATCGCCAACGGAAATCTGGACGCAAGCGCGGAACTCGACATCGTCGCGCGCCTGCTGACCTTCACGAACGATTCGAGTTTTGATCCGCACCAGCTTGCCGTTTTTCTGACCGAAAAAGCGCGCACGCAGCTCACTGATATTTTGTGGACGCAGCCGCCGACTTTACGCGTCGGCGGTTCGCTCACGCTGCCGGCGTGGACGAATGACGCCGCCGACTGGCGGGATGAAATCGCGCCGACCGTGAAACTCAACGGCGAATTGGCGTTCACGAATGCCGTCGCCGCCGGCACGACGCTGGATTTTTTGCGGACGCATTTTAGCTACGCGAAACAGCTTTGGAATCTATCCGAATTTCAACTCGCGCAAGGCCGCACGCGTTTGAACTTCGACGGTGCCGCCGACGAAACGACGCAAAATTTCAACGGCCATCTGCGCGGCGAATTGGAAGCGGCGAGTGCGCGCCCGTTTTTGACCGCGAGCAATCTGACGCGCAATTTCAATCGTTTCAATTTTCAAGAACCACTCGTGCTGGACGTGACGGTGCAGGGAAACTGGCGCGATTGGAATTTGCTCGGCGTGGCGGGCAGCGCCGCGCTGGCGAATTTTTCCGTGGCGATTCCGCCGTCAAATCATCTGGCCATGGATTTTTTACGGACGCATTTCAGTTACACAAATCAGTTTTGGAATCTGTCCGCGCTGGAATTGGCGCAAGGCAAAACGCACCTGCAATTTGACGGCGAGACGAGCGACGCTACGGAAAATTTCATCGGCAGTTTGCGCGGCGCGTTCGACGCGGAAAGTGCGCGGCCATTTTTGACGACAACGGATGCGGTCCACAATTTTGAACATTTGAGTTTGCACGAGCCGCTGGTTTTCAATGTGAAGGCGGCGGGAAACTGGCGCGACTTGGGCACGTTGACGGCGGCGGGAAATGTCGCACTGACGAATTTTTCCATCCGCGCGCAATCGGCGGACAGTGTGACGGGCGATTTTTTTTACACGAACAAACTGCTGGAATTTTCTCATCCGCAACTGTTCCGCGCGGGTGGCGCGCAAATGATGAAAGCGGACGCGGTCACGCTGGATTTTGTGAACGGTCGGATTTATTTCACGAACGGTTTCAGCACCGCCGAGCCGATGTTCGTCGTGCGTTGCATCGGGCCGAAAACGGCGAAGCTGATCGAGCCGTATCAATTTCCCGGCCCGCCGACCGCGACCATCAACGGCTGTTCGCCGATGCGCGACGTGAAAGGCGGACACGATTTGGACGATGCGGATCTGACATTTGTCATTCTGAAGCCAACACCATTTCAATGGGGCAAATTGCGTTCGCCCGCGATGACAGGAACGATCCGCTGGCTCGGCCAAAAATTGGTCGTGACGAACGTCGTCGGGGAAATTTATGGCGGCAACGGTGCGGGCAATGCGTATTTCGATTTCACGCCGCCGCATCCGGGCTCGGATTTTCAATTTGCCATCGCGGTGACGAATGTGGATTTGCATCTGCTCGCGGCGGATTTGTCATCGTCTTCCAACAAACTCGAAGGCCGGCTCGCGGGCCAATTGGTTGTGACGAACGCGAGTTCGGAAACGTGGCGTTCGTGGAATGGTTATGGCGATGCGCAGTTGCGCAACGGGCAATTGTGGAACGTGCCAGTTTTTGGCCTGGTGTCGGATGGGATCAATCTTTTCGTGCCGGGTTTGGGCAATAGCCGCGCGACGGAAGCGGCGATGAAATTTGGGCTGACGAATGGCGTGATTTTTTCCGATTCGCTGGAGATGCACACGACGACGATGCGTTTGCTTTATTCCGGCACGGTGGATTTGCAGCAGAACGTGAACGCGCGGGTGACGGCGCAATTGCTGCGCAACGCCCCGCTGGTCGGCTGGCTGGCGAGCACGGTGCTGTCGCCGCTCGGCAAGATTTTTGAATGCCAGATCACCGGCCAGTTAAGCGACCCGAAAATCGCGCCGGTTTATATTCCGTCGCCGATCACCGACATGTTGCATCCCATCCGCAGCGTCAAAGAAATATTCACATCACCGAACACCAACGCGCCAGCGAAGTGATGAGATTTTATCAAAAAAATTAACTTACGGGAGGACGGCCCGGTAAAACCGGCGGGGATAATTGGTGGCGGCTGGATCGCTGACTTGGGCGAGATTGTTTGAAACGGTGGCGTTGGTCAAAAGCGTCCAGTCCGACAAGTTGGTGGAAACATCAATCAACCATAAAATTCCGTTGGTGCCTGTGAAACCGAATTGGAAACCTGTAGTCGTCAGTTGTGTGCTTGCACTGACATTCAAAACTGGCGGCGACGGCAATAATACTTGGACGGCAAAACTGTTGGTGACGGCTGGCACCGGCGGATTGGTGTTCGTCGTTTGCGTGGCGGCAATTGAAATTATATTGGTTCCGGCCTGGGCGCTGGCGGGCATCCAAATCAAAATACCATTGGTCGGGTTCAGCGAGATATTTGTGGCCGCCGAAACCAATCCGTAGTTGAACGCGGCAGTGGCGGCAGCGCTATTTGTCGCGGTGTTCGTCACGGTCAATGTTTGTCCGGCATAAATGTTTTGGTTGGCCGGGACGGTCAAAGAAATGGACGGCAATACTTGGACGGTAAAGCTGTTGGTGGCGCTCAAGCCGTTGGTATCTGTGACGGCAATGGTGATGGTGCTCGTGCCGATTTGAGCGACCGTAGGCGTCCAAGTGAAAACGCCGCTGGCCGCATTGAGGACGGAATTGTTTGGCGCGTTGGAAGACAAAATAAATGTCGGCGCGCCGCCAGCCGTCAACGTGGCATAATTTGTCACCGTCAAAGTATTGCCCGGATAGATGGAAATCGAGTTGGTAGGAACAATCAAAACCGGTGCCGCCGTCAACGACACGTCATCAACATACCACCCGGCGGCATTGCCATAGCCGCTGGCACCGGATTGAAAATGGAAAGCCACTTCCACGGTTTGGCCGGCATACGCGCTTAAATCAATGGCGTTTGTTTTCCAGCCGCCACTGCTGACAGCGGAACTGCCGACGCTGATGTTGGTCGCTGAAATGGTCTGCCAACTGCTATTCTCCGAGACACTAATGCTATTGGTGACGGTGATGGTAGTATTGGTGGTAAGAATGTTGTTGGTAGTGAAAATGAATCCGTTGGTGCTGATGATGGTGTTGGTGGAGACAATGCTGTTCGTCAGAGAGATGCTGTTGGTGGTGATGGTGAAACTGTTGGTGCCGTTGTTAATTTCCACAAAACCAAGTGCGTTCACAAATTTATACCATTGCCAATACCGCAATGATGGATCGCCGGAGGTCGGCACTACAAACGGCGGGCTGATCAGACGCGAGTTCATATTCCAGCCGTAATTCCCGGCCAAAATAGTTCCGGCGCAATTTGTGCCACTATGAGCCTGATTGGGGCCGCTGGTTGGTTGGCCGACTTGCCAGGTGCCGTTATCCACCGACCAATCGCCAAGTCCTGATTCAAAATTTTCCGGGGTATTGAGAACCGGCTGATTGGTGACCAAGGCCATATCGTCAAGATACCAGCCATAATCATTGCCGTAACCGCCGGCACCAGAGAAAAAGTGAAAAGCAATTTGAATGTTCTCCCCTGCAAAAGACCTCAGATCAATGCTGGGCCGGGACCAGACACCACCACTGGAAATGGCCGAGCTGCCGACGCTGAGATTGGTGCTCGAAATGGCCTGCCAGTTCGTAGCCCCTGCTTCCTGGATTTCGACCCAGCCGCCGGCGTTCACAAAATTGAACCATTGCCAGAAACGTAAACGCGGGAACTGGCTGGCGGGGATGGCCAGAAAGTTTGAGCCGTTGTAATTGGTGCAGATGAACCGCGCGTCGGCATTGGCGGGCGCATTTCCTTTCAAGCCGGTCGTGGCGCAATTGGTGCCGGCATAAGTGCGAAATCCGGCGGCGTTGAGGGCCG
>JAMFSG010000010.1 GCA_026225155.1 Verrucomicrobiota bacterium | reverse complement strand
GATCGCCAGCGCGCGTGTGATGGGTTGTTGTCTCGCGACCGGCGCGGCGGCGGCGAAATTGGCCGGTGCGACAATCTAGCAAAACTTGGTGGGGCGAGCGTCCTCGCGAGCCAAACGTCACTAGACCAAGCGGCTCGCTAGGACGCTCGCCCCACCGACAATCCAGCTTGGCAGTTTGCCAGCGAAGCTTTGCAACAAGCTCGTGACTCTGCGCAAAAAGTTTTGGAAAAAATCTCCGCCAAACGCATCGGCCTCGTTCTCTCGACGACGAAAGCCAACATCCGCGCGCTGGAATTGATTTCCGAAAATCGCCCGTGTTCAGAATCGGCTCGGCGACATTTACAGGCGAATTTTCTCGCGGAAGATTTGGCCAAAGAATTTAACGCGCGCGGTCTGATCCAAACCGTTTCCGTCGCCTGCGTTTCCGGCCTCGTCGCGATTTCGCAAGGAACGAAAATGATCCAGCGCGACGAAGCGGACGCGGTTTTTGTCGTCGGCGTGGATTGTCTTTCCGAATTTGTCGTTGCTGGATTTACGGCGTTGAAGGCGATTGATCCGCTTGGTTGCCGCCCGTTTGACGCCGCGCGTTGCGGTTTGAGTCCGGGCGAAGCGGGCGCGGCGATTGTTTTAGTGCGTAAAGATTTTGTAGCAGATGGAAAAATCAAAATCCGCAGTTTCGGCGGCAGCAACGATGCGAATCATCTCACCGGCCCATCGCGCGACGGCTCCGGTTTGGCGCAAGCGATCCGCGTCGCGCTGGATGCTGCAAAACTTTCGCCCGCAGAAATTGATTACGTCCACGCGCACGGCACTGGCACGAGTTACAACGACGCGATGGAATCACTCGCGCTCAAGACCATTTTCGGCGATGCGTGTCCGCCCGTCAGCGGCTCGAAAGGAATGCTCGGCCACACGCTCGGCGCGGCGGGCGTGATTGAAACCATTATCTGCGTGCTCGCGCTGCAAAATGATTTTTTGCCCGGCACGCCGCGATTGAATTTGCCCGCCGAAGGCGTTCCAAAAAATCTCGTGCGCGAACCGCGTTTTGGTGTGAAGTTAAAAAATATTTTGAAATTGAACACCGGTTTCGGCGGCATGAACGGCGCGTTGATTTTGAGCCATGAATAAAATGCGTTTTCAAAATTTGAATTTAGCTGCGGAGCAGCGGACGGCAGTAGCCCACGGTGCAACCGTGGGTAAAAAACGGTCGCTACCAATCAAGCCCCGGAACGGGGCGGAAGATGAATCGCCATCATTTTCTCCCGCCCCATCCGGGGCTGAAACATTGCTTGCACTGCATCCCACAGTTGCACTGTGGGCTACTTTCTTTGCGCTGCTCCGCAGCTTTCATTTCAAATTTATCGCCGCTTTCATTTCAACATCTTTGAACGGTAGGGCAAAGCTGCCGCTTTGCCCATTTGTTCGTCGGCGCGCGACTGGGTGCGAAAATGATTTTCTCGCGGAAATGATTTCAAAATTTGGGCGGAGCGGCAGCTCCGCCCTACCATTATTGAAATGAGTTCCAAAATCTCCATCGCCGCCGCGAGCGTTGTGACCGAAGCTGATTTGCCGTCGGCCCGGCTTGGTCAGCGTTTCGGACGACTGGATCTGCAAAGTCAGTTGGCGTTGCTTGCCGTTGCTTCGCTGAAAATCAATTTTGAAAATTTTCCGCGCGACCGTATCGGCATCTGTCTCGCTGCGAGCGCGGGCTCGCTCGCGACGGATGTGAATTTTTGGAACGGACGCAACGGCGTCGGCGGTCCGAGTCCGACTTTGTTTGCCTACACGCTGCCGAGCGCGGCCGTCGGCGAAATCGCGATTCAATTCAAGCTGACCGGGCCGAACTTATGTTTCGTCGGCGATGACAAAATCATTTTGCCGGAAGCGATTGATTTGATTGAACGCGGCGAAGCGGACGGCTGCGTTTGCGTTTTTTGCGAAGTCATTTCTGCCGGCCTGGCGAAAATAATTTCATCGCCGCCAACCGCGACCGCGTGCGCGATTTTTTTGAAACGTGGCGACGACGTCCGCGAGTTGCCGGAATTTGACCGTGACATGAAACGGCTTTGTGCGCTACTTTTGCCGCATAAAATCAGCAGTTGAATCACCATGCAAATCTCAACCCACGAACTGAAAACCAAAATCATCGAGTCGCTCAGATTGCAAGACATCACGCCGGAACAGATTGACGACGACGCGCCGCTGTTCGGCACGGGGCTGGGTTTGGATTCGATTGACGCGCTCGAACTCGTCGTGCTGCTGGAAAAAGATTACGGCATCGTCATCAAAGACATCGAGGAAGGTCGGCCGGCATTTCGCTCGGTGAAAACGCTGGCGGAATTCATCGAGGCGAAACGTCCAAAATAATTTGTGGCCGCGCGTCATCCAGTCATCACCGGACTCGGCATCGTGTCCGCCGCCGGTTTCGGCACGAAGGAAGTTTGGCGCGCCGTAGCTTCCGGCCAGAGCGGACTCAAACCGCTGACCCTTTTTCAATCGCCGCGTTACGGCCAGATTATCACCGGCGAAATCCAACAAGATTTGCTCGCGCTCGGCGCGCCGATGCGCAGTTCTCGCAGCGACAAACTCGGCTGGCTGGCTGCGCGCGATGCGATTGCGGATGCGAAAATTGATTTTACAAATTGCGCCGAACGCGCGGGAATTATTTTAGGAACATCCGTCGGCGGTTCGTTCGACAGCGAAAATTTTCTGAAGACGTTGATCAAACAGGGAAAAATTCGCGCGCGCCCGACGCGTTTTCACGAATGCTCGACGACCGTGGATTTGATCGCGGATTCGTTTGGTTTGCTCGGGCCGGGAATGGCTTTGGCGACGGCGTGTTCGTCCAGCGCGCTCGCCATCGCGCAGGCGGCGGAAATGATCATGTCCGGCGAAACGGACGTGATGCTCGCGGGCGGCGCGGATTCGCTTTCGCGCATGACGTGGGGCGGATTTCATTCGCTGCTGCTCGTGGACGCGCAAGGTTGCCGGCCGTTCGACGCGGCACGCGCCGGCATGAGCCACGGTGAAGGCGCGGCGATCCTGGTTTTGGAAGCGGAAGAAAACGCGTTGAAACGCGGCGCGAAAATTCTCGCCCGCTTGAGCG
>JAMFSG010000069.1 GCA_026225155.1 Verrucomicrobiota bacterium | reverse complement strand
GCCATCGCGAGTCACTGAACGTATCAACTTCGGCAAAATCAAAGAAATCGTCGTTCCGCCGAACATGATCGAATTGCAGACGAATTCCTACACGGAATTTCTGCAGGCCGACGCATCGCCGAAAAAACGGTTGAAACACACCGGTTTGGAAGCGGTATTCCAGGAAGTATTTCCCATCGAAAGTTACGATGGCAAATGCAAGCTCGCCTACGATTCTTACGAAGTCGGCGCGCCGAAAATTGACTGGCTCGAATGCCTGCGCGAAGGCTTGACCTACGGCGCACCGCTTTACGTCACCTTCAAATTGATTGAAGAGGAAAAAGGCGCGAAGGAAGAAAAAGTTTTCATGGGCGAACTGCCGCTGATGACGCCGCAAGGCACGTTTGTCATTAACGGCGCAGAACGCGTCGTGGTTTCGCAGTTGCATCGCTCGCCGGGCATCGCGTTTGAAGCCACGCAACATCCGAACGGAAAAACGTTGCACAGCTTCCGCGTCATTCCCGATCGCGGTTCCTGGTATGAAGCGCAATTCGACACGAGCGATTTGCTTTACGTTTATCTCGACCGCAAAAAACGCCGCCGGAAATTTTTGACGACGACGCTTTTCCGCGCGCTCGCATTTTTGGAACGCGATCCGAAAGACAAAATTAATTCCAAGTCCAAAGATAATCCGCGTTTGACGAGCGGCACGGACGAAGAAATTTTGAAGCTGTTCTACACCATCGAAGAACTTTCGGTGAAGGAAGCGGAAAAAATTGAAGATTTGCAGAACCGCGTTTTGGTGCAGGACGCCGTGGACGAAGAAAAAGGTCTCGTCGTGGCGCGCGCGTTTGAGCCGCTGTCGAAAGCGGTCGTCAAACAGATCGCGGAACTCGGCATCACCAAGATCAAGGTCGTGGACACTTCGGTGGACGACGGCATCATGATCAAATGCCTGAAAAAAGATCCGGCGAAAAACGAAGAAGAAGGTCTGAAAGATATTTATCGTCGCCTACGCCCTGGCGATCCCCCGACTGCGCAAAACGCGGAGTCGTTGATCCGTCGTTTGTTCTTCGACAAGAAGCGCTACGATTTGGGTCGCGTCGGCCGTTACAAGATCAGCCAAAAGCTGGGCTTGAAAAATCATGATGGCGAAGATGCGCGCATTTTGAGCAAAGAAGATTTGGTTGCCGCAACTAAATATCTTTTGAAGCTAAAAAAGGGCGAAGGTTCGTTGGACGACATTGACCATTTGGGCAGCCGTCGTATCCGCACGGTCGGCGAATTGCTCGCCAACCAATGCCGTGTCGGTTTGTCGCGCACCGAACGTCTGGTCAAAGAACGCATGACGTTGTTTGATCAAAGCGTGGAAGCGATGACGCCGCAGAAGCTCATCAATCCGAAAGCTTTGTCCGCCGTGATCCGCGATTTCTTTGGCCGGAGCCAATTGTCGCAGTTCATGGATCAGATCAATCCGCTCGCGGAACTCACGCACAAACGCCGCTTGTCGGCTCTCGGGCCAGGGGGTCTTTCGCGTGATCGCGCCGGGTTTGAAGTCCGCGACGTTCATCCGTCGCATTACGGTCGTATTTGTCCGATTG
>JAMFSG010000068.1 GCA_026225155.1 Verrucomicrobiota bacterium | reverse complement strand
CGTGATCAGGAAAACCGGGATCACACTCATGCCCATCGAGATTTCATACGAGATCATCTGCGCGCTGGAACGGATGCCGCCGAACATCGGATATTTTGAATTCGCCGCATAACCCGCGAGCACAATTCCGTAAACGCCGAGCGACACGATGCCGAATGTGTAGAGAATGCCGACGTTCAAATCCGCGATAACCATTTTTTGGTGGCCGATGAATGAACCGAATGGTATCACCGCGACGACGAGAATTGACGGAATCACCGCGACGGCTGGTGCGAGCCAAAAATACGCTTTGCGCACACCAGCGGGCATGAAATCTTCCTTGAGCATGAATTTCAAACCGTCCGCGGCCGGTTGAAAAATTCCCATGCGCGTCAGCAACGGACCGAGCACCGGAACATATTTCATGAACGGTGGCGCGCAACGGTTCGGACCGACGCGATCTTGGATCCACGCGGAAATTTTCCGTTCCGCCAAAACTGCGTAGCCAGCGATCGTGTGCAGCAACGTCAGCACGATGATGATCTTGACGATGGACCACAAAATCATTTGGCCGGTCAGCGAAAGACCGTCATACATACCAAGTAAGCGATGTAGAATGGAGTCCATGTTAGATTTGCACCGTTGCGCCGGTATCGCCAAGTCCCGCCCACGTCAGACCGTTGAAAGCGGAAACGTCCTTCGCCATTTCGTTGAACAGACCTTCGATCGTCACAAAACCGTTCTGGCCGGTGACGTTGAAAATGAGGTCGTGCAAAAATTCCCATTCGGCGCGCGCGTCGCCGGGCGCTTCGACAGCTTTCATGAATTTCTGGACGCGGCCTTTGCCGTTCGTGAACGTGCCGCGTTTTTCCGCGTGCGCCGCGCCGGGCAAAACGTAATGCGCGAGTTTCGTCGTCGCGTTCGGCAAAATATCGCTGACGATCAGCGTTTCCAATTTCGCGAGCAAATCCGCGCCGATGCCGTGCTTCGTGACGTCTTCACCGAAAACGACGAGCGTTTTGATTTTGCCGGATTTAATTTCGTCCGCGATCTTCGGCAAATTGCTGCCGATTTCCGTGAAACATATTTTCGTGAGCCGCGCGCCGTTCGTGTTCGGATTTTTGTCCGCGCTGACGAGCAATTTGTCGCCTTCGCCAAAACGCGCGACAGAATCGCTGGCCGCACCGAGCTTCGATTTCAATTTTGCAATCAGCCAAAGCTCTTCGTTCGTCTGGCGCGCTGAAGCGACAATCGCAACGGAACCTGGCGCCGCTTTTTTCAGCTTGTCGGAAATCTCATTGATCGCGTGCGTCCAATTGGATTTTTGTCCGCGAATCAAAACGTCTTTCAGACGATCTTCGCGACCGATCCATTTGTAATTCAAACGACCGGCATCGCACATCCACGTCGCGTTGACGGCATCATTTTGACGCGGTTCGTAGCGATAAACTTTTCCTTCGCGGGAACCGACCGTGACGTTGCAGCCGGTCGCGCAGCTCGTGCAAACGCTCTTGGTTTCCTTGAGAAACCAGACGCGCATCTTGAAACGAAAATCTTTCGACGTGAGCGCGCCGACGGGACAGATGTCCACCGTGTTCAGCGTGTAATTATTGTCGAACGGCGTGTTCGGAAAAGTGGCGATCGTGTTGTAACTGCCGCGATTGATGATGCCGAGCGCGTCGTCGCCCGCGATGTCACGCGTGAACCGGATGCAGCGCGTGCAAAGGATGCAACGTTCCGCATCGAGCATGATGTGCGGCCCGAGATCAACGGCTTTCGGCTTGTGGACTTTGGCTTCGACAAAGCGGCTCGCGCTCTGGCCGTAATCCACGGAATATTCCTGCAGCTTGCATTCGCCGGCTTGATCGCAAATCGGGCAGTCGAGCGGATGGTTGATGAGCAGCGATTCCAAAACGCCTTCGCGCATCTGTTTCACGCCGGGCGTTTGCGTGTAAATTTCCATGCCGGGCGAAATCGGCGTCGCGCAGGAAATCGCGGGACGCGGCATCTTGGAAATTTTCGGCGAACCGTCCGCGTTCAAAATCGGTTTGCGATCCGGGCCGAGCGCGGGCACGCCGTATTCGACGAGGCACATGCGGCAATTGCCGACGACCGGCAATTTCGGATGATAGCAATAATGCGGCACGTCCTGCTTCGCGATCTCGCAGGCCTGGATCATCGTGGTCGGAACCGGCTTGCCGGTGATCGGATCCGGCATCGTTTTCGGCACTTCGAGTTCGCGACCGTCCACTTTCACCTTGATCGTTTCGATCGCGGGCGCGGACTTG
>JAMFSG010000067.1 GCA_026225155.1 Verrucomicrobiota bacterium | reverse complement strand
CGCTCGTGAAAAACGGCGCGCTGCTCGGCGTGCTGGATTTGGATAGCCCGAAGCTGGAACGTTTCGATGTCGCAGACAAAATCGGTTTGGAAAAATTGGCGGAAATCATCATCGCCGCGTCCGATTGGCAAAAACTTTCTGTCGGTTCAGCCAAATAAATCAAGTTGCGTCCCGCCTTCATGACGAAAATGCGCCGTTGAAAGTTCTTCGAAATCATCCTTGAAACCGGCTTTGCGTTTGGCGACGTGAAACATCTGCGCGATCTGTTCCGCGAAAATTCCTTCGCCGCGGAAACGTTTGCCCCATTCGGCGTCATAAAGTTTTCCGCCGCGCATCGCCTTGATCCGGTTGAGCACTTTTTCTTTGCGATCAGAAAAATGCGTTTGCAACCAGTTCTCAAACAATTCCACGTTCGCATACGGCAAACGCACAACCGTGAAGCCGGCGGATGTCGCGCCCGCGTCGCGCGCAGCTTGCAAAATTTTCGGCATTTCGTGGTCGGTCAAACCGGGAATGATCGGTGCGACGTTCACGCTTACGGGAATTTTCGCCTCGGCCAATTTGCGGATGGCATTCAATCGCGCTTGCGGCGGCGACGTGCGCGGTTCCATCACGCTGCGCAAATCGCTGTCGAGCGTCGTGACGGAAACGCAAACGCTCGCGCAATTGAATTTCGCCAGTTCCGCGAGCAGATCAATGTCGCGCGTCACGAGAAAATTTTTGGTGATGATGGCGATGGGATTGCGAAATTCCAAAAGCACTTCGAGACAACGGCGCGTGAGCTTTAATTTTCGTTCGACCGGCTGATAGCAATCCGTCACGCCGCTCATCACGATGGTTTGCGGCTGCCATTTGGGCGACGACAATTCCGCGCGCAGCAGTTCTGGCAATTTCGTTTTGACCATGATTTTAGTTTCAAAATCAAGGCCGCTGGAAAAGCCGAGAAACTCGTGCGTCGGGCGCGCGTAGCAATAAATGCAGCCGTGCTCGCAGCCCCGATACGGATTCAGGCTCACGTCAAAAGGAAGATCAGGACTTTTGTTGTAAGCAATAGCCGTCGCGCTGTGATCAATAAGAAATTGGGTTTGCGGTCCTTGCGAACGGCCGCCATCGTCTTCGTCCGGATTCCAGTCCGCATCCGGTTCGAGATGGATTTTCTCAAACCGGTTCGGCGGATTTTCCGGCACGCCGCGATGGGCGGAAATCAGTTGTTCAGCTCGCACGGAATAATTTTAACACGCCGCGCAAGTAGCAATTTTCAGAGTTTTTTGCCGGTCAACTTTTCGTAAGCTTCCAGATATTTCGCGGAAGTTTTGGCGATGACATCTTCCGGCAATTTCGGGCCGGGCGGCGTTTTGTCCCACGTCAACGTTTCGAGATAGTCGCGGACGAATTGTTTGTCGAAACTCGGCTGGCCTTTGCCGGGCGCGTATTGATCGGCCGGCCAGAAACGCGAGGAATCGGGCGTCAACACTTCATCAATCAAAATCAATTTGCCCTCGAACAATCCGAACTCGAATTTCGTGTCGGCGATGATGATGCCGCGTTGCTTTGCGTAATCGCGTCCGGCCTTGTAAATTTTCAGGCTCAAATCGCGCGCCTGCGTGGCGAGTTCCGTGCCGACGATTTTGCACGCCTGCTCGAAATTGATATTTTCGTCGTGGCCTTGTTCGGCCTTCGTGGACGGTGTGAAAATCGGTTCGGGCAATTCGGAAGAATCCACCAAGCCAGCGGGCAATTGGATGCCGCAGACAGTTTGCGATTTTTTGTATTCCTTCAAACCGCTGCCGGAAAGATAACCGCGCACGATGCATTCGATGGCGAGCGGCTTGGCTTTTTTCACGATCATCGAGCGCTTGGCTAATTTATCGGCGAACGGTTGCAAATTTTTCGGCAACGGATCGTTTGCGCCGGCGAGCAGATGATTCGGCACGAGTGAGGCAAATTTCTCAAACCAGAAATGCGAAACCTGCGTGAGCACCGCGCCTTTGTGCGGAATGCCGTTGGGCAGGACGACGTCGAAGGCCGAAAGACGGTCGCTGGCAACGAGCAGAAAACTGTCGCCGAGGTCGAAGACTTCGCGGACTTTGCCGGAGCGGACTTTTTTGATGCCGGGCAGATCAAGGGACAAAATTGGTTCGTTCATGGCGCGAAAAATAAAGTTTCAGAGGCGAAGTTCAAAGCCCAAAGTTAACGTGATAATTTTCAGACAGAATTTACCGAATGAACAAAATTAAAAATTACAGCGTTCGCAAAACGGATTTTTGAATTCTGATAATTTTGTTAATTCTGTCGAGGTTTCAGGTTGGTTCCGGCGGCGGACCGTGTGTGACCAGCAACGGAATGCTCGCGCATGAAACGTCGTCGAAGCGGATGTCCACAGAATACAGGCCGGCCTCGGGAAATTGCAGTTGCTGAAAACTGGCGATGAAATTGCGCGTGAGAAAATGCAAGTCGCCCGGCAGCGCCACTTCGAAGCTGATCTGCGGAACATTCGGCATGATGGACTGCCCGTCGGCATTGATAAAATTGATGGTCAATAAGCGTCGGCCTTCATCACCGGGCGTGAACGTGACGCGCAGCGCGACCGAACATTGGGGATGTTGCGCGGGCAATTGCGGCGCGTAAATCGTATCGAACGCGCCGAGCAGATTGAGCTTCTCGTTGTCGCTCGTCGCCGCGTCGCACAACACGGCCATTTGAATGTTCATGCGCAAATGAAGCCATAAAATTCATGCGGCGGCACGCAATTCTTTTCCAGAAACCTTTCAACTTGACATACATATAATTCCTATGTATCGTGTCCCTATGATTCGCAAAGAACTTGTCGCCGCTTCCGCTGAACCGTTGATTTTGTCGCTGCTTGCCCAAGGCGAAAGTTATGGTTACGCCATCATTCAGGAAGTCAAAGCGCGTTCCGACGGCAAATTGAATTGGACGGATGGGATGCTTTATCCTGTTCTGCATCGCATGGAAAATCGCGGCCTCATCAAAGCGCGTTGGGGCGAAAGCGAGACCGGCCGCAAACGGAAATATTATTCACTCAAAAAGGACGGCAAAACCGCGATGACCAAGCACCACGAACAATGGTCGCTGGTGCATTCCGTTTTGGCCGGCTTAAGAAAGGAGCAATATGTTTGACCTCGAAAAACCCATCGCGGATTGGCGGCAACAAATGCTCACCGCTGGAATCAAATCGCCGACGCCGCTGGAAGAATTGGAAATTCATTTGCGCGAAGAAATCGAGCGGCAGGTAAAATCAGGATTGAACGACCAAGATGCTTTTAATTTTGCGGTTCAGAAAATTGGCCAAGCCAGCGCGCTCAAGTCGGAGTTCGCAAAAGCGGGCGGAACAGGGCGCAAAATGTTTTGGTGTCTTTTGGCGGCGACTACGTTCGCAAGTTGCTGGATGCAATTTGGCCAGTCCCCGGCTGTAGCATTTGTCTATTGTGTTCTTATCGCCGGACTCATTGCCGCCTCATGCATAGATTTTGAGTATTTCATTATTCCCGACAAAATCACCATCGGCGGTATTTTCGTCGGATTCGCCTGCTCGCTGTTGCTGCCGCAATTGCAGGGACAAAAAATTCTGGTCGCCGGAATGTTTCAAAGCCTGTTAGGCATCGGCGCGGGCGCGGCATTGGTCTATTTCATTTTGCGAACGGGCAAATTTTTGTTCGGCAGGCAACGGATTGCATTCGGCGGCGAAACCAAAATAATTTTTTCGGAAACCGCAATTCTTTTGCCCGAAAAAACGATTCCCTATGCAGAATTGTTTTATCGCAAGTCCGACATTATCGAGCTTCAGGCACAATCAGTCCAAGCAGGCAATCATTCTTACAAAAATGTCTTGTTCCGGCTGACGCCTAATAGCCTCAAAATCGGCGGTGAAACCTTTAGTCCCGACCCCATTCCTCACCTGGAAGCTGTGTGCTCGGAAATTGTTTTGCCGCGCGAGGCGATGGGCATGGGCGACGTGAAGCTCATGGCTGCTGTCGGCGCATTTCTTGGCTGGCAGGCCGTGATTTTTTCGCTGATTGCCAGTTCGCTGATTGGCTCGTTGGTCGGCGTTAGTTTGATTATCGCGCGCCGCCGCGAATGGTCCGCGCGATTGCCCTACGGTCCTTACATCGCACTGGCGGCAATAATCTGGATTTTTGGCGGTAGTCGTATTTTTGACGCGATGTTTGGGCAATGAAAGGAGCAATATGTTTGACCTCGAACAATCAATCGCGGATTGGCGGCAACAAATGCTCGCCAGCGGAATCAAATCGCCGACGCCACTGGAAGAATTGGAAATTCATTTGCGCGAAGAAATCGAGCTTCAAACGAAACTAGGATTGAACGCGCAAACAGCTTTTGAAGCCGCAGTTCAACGAATCGGAAAGGCGAACATGCTGAAAAATGAGTTTGAAAAAGCTGAAGGAGCGAAGGAGTTCCGCGCGTGGGGGAAAATCCAGATCATATATTCTATCGGCCTGTGTTATTTTTCTTTGTTCATAGTCGCCTGCATTATTTTCAAGCTCGGAAGTTTTTCGGAAATTTCTCCAGCCCAGCAAATGTCCGGACTGGCTGCCGTTGCCATGATGATTTTGCTCGCTGGCGGCGGATATTGTGGTCACGGACTTTTCCCGGTCATCCTCAACAAGCGGATGCGGAACGCGATTTGCATTTCCAGCGGGGCGTTGACGGCATTTTGGTGGGTGACTTTCTTAAGTGTTATCCTGCCAAGCTTTGATTTCACGACGAGTCAATTGGACGTGGCGTTCCTTTGGGGTTTTGCCGCGCCATTCGGTGCTTTAGCGGGCTTTGTCACAGGATTTCAAAGAGCCGCTCACCGACAAACCACGGCTATTGATTCGTAAAAAAATGTTCAATCTCGAACAAGCTATTGCAGAGTGGCGGCGGCAAATGCTGGGCGCAGAAATCGAAACGCCCGTGCCGCTGGAAGAACTGGAAATTCATCTGCGCGAAGAGATTGAGCGACAGGTGCAATCGGGATTGGGCGGGCAACCAGCATTTGAAATTTCCGTCCAACAAATCGGCCAACCAAAATCGCTCAAAAGCGAATTCAAAAAAATTGAAAGGACATCTATGAAACAGATTTTCAAAATCGCCGCCGCCTTTTTGCTGGGCGTGGCAATTCAGTTGCCAGGATCATTGCAACTACGTGACGCCCTTGTGATGGCAGACGGCAGATTAGGCCTGTGGCTGCTCGGTTTCATTTTGCAAATGTGGGCGGTCAGTCCTTTGTGGCGGACGGTGCGACCCGGCGTCGCCAAGATTGAATTTGAAAAATTTGAGCTGTCATTTCCGCAGCTTGCCAAAACCAGCGCGGGTGTGGTTGTTCTTTTGACCGGCGTGGCTCTGGCAATTCCCGCCGCGCTGCAAGCCAGCCGCGCAGGCTCGGTCAAATTTGATGCGCTATGCTGGCTGGCATTTGGTTTTGCGCTGCTGGTGCTGGGCGCGCTAGTGACTTTCTGCCCCTATAAAAGCGGAACGCATAACTCTTTATGTTCAATCTCGAACAAGCCATTGCGGAATGGCAGCGACAAATGCTCGCCGCCGGAATTAAAACGCCCGTGCCGCTGGATGAATTGGAAATTCATTTGCGTGAAGAGATTGAGCGGCAGATGCAATCGGGATTGAGCGAACAAAAAGCTTTTGAAATTTCAATACGACAAATTGGAACCGCCGAAACCATGAAAACTGAATTCGAGAAAGTTGAGCAGGCCAAAGAACTCCGCGAATGGAAGTTCATACAAGCCATATTTTTCGCCGGCTTTGGTTTGATTTCCTCTTTCATCATCACCTGCATCATTTTGAAGCTCGGCACGTTCGCCGAGACTTCTCCTGCGCAGCGAGTTTCGGGATTACTGGCCGTGGCCGTGATGCTTGTTTTAGCTGGTGTCGGTTATTTTGGCTGCGGATGGTTCCCGGTCATCCGCAAAAAACGGACGCGGACTGGAGTTTCTATTTTTGGCGTCTTACCAGTGTCGCTGTGGTGGGCGATTTTTTTCTTCGTCGTCCTGCAACGAGCTGAACTCACAATGGACCGGCTGATCATCGCCATCCTTTGGGGATTTGTCGCGCCCTTCGGTGTGCTGGCCGGTTTCCTCATCGGGCTGGAACGGGTCGTTTGGAAAAAATTCGACGCCGATTCAATCGCCGCCGGAAATTGACCGTGCCGCCAAGAAGTTTTTCAATTCTTCCGCCGCCTTGCCGCCGAAGCCGGGGACTTCCGCGAGCTGTTCGAGCGTCGCCATTTTCAGGCGTTGCACGGAACCGAATTTTTTCAACAACGCGGCTTTGCGCCGTTCGCCGATGCCGGGAAATTCGTCCAGCACGCTTTCGGAAATTTTCTTGAGCCGCAACTGCGCGTTGAAAGAATTCGCGACGCGATGGCATTCGTCGCGGATACGTTGCAATAATTTCACTGCCGGATGATCGAGGCCGAGCCGCAGTGGCTCGCTTTTTTCCGGCAGATAAATTTCCTCAAATTCTTTGGCGAGGCCGATGACGGGAATTTTCCCTAACCCCAATTTTTCAAGTTCGGCGCAAGCGGCGTTCAACTGGCCTTTTCCACCATCAATCAAAATGAGATCGGGAAAATTAGGAGATGGAAGTTGGGAGATGGAAGTTGGGGTTTCGTTTTGAACGCCTTTTCCCATCTGCCATCTCCGATCTGCCATCTTCGATTTAATTCTCCGGCTCGTTTCGTTTACGAGCGTTTGCAATTCCTGCGGAACGGCCTCGCCGCTGTCGTCGTGTTTGGATTTTTGGGACGGCGACACGCCGTCCCTCCCAGATTGAGATTCATTTTTCAAGCGTGTGTAACGTCGCCGCACGACTTCGGCGATGCTCGCAAAATCGTCTTGGCCAATAACCGTTTTAATTTTGAAACGGCGATAATTCGCGCGGTCGGGCCGGCCGTTTTTGAAACTCACGAGCGACGCGACTTTGAACGTGCCGCTGATGTTGGAAATATCAAAGCCTTCGATACGTTGCGGCGGCGCAGGCAGATCGAGAATTTTTGCCAGCTCGACCAAGTCGCTGGCCGGATTGATCGCGAGCGGCAAATTGTAAGGCACGCGCGCAAATTTTTCAGTTTTTTTCCAGGTGTCTTTCAGGTCGCGGATGAGATCGCGCAGGTCGGCGGCTTTTTCGTATTCGTGCGCGGCGGCGGCCTTTTTCATTTCCGCTTCGAGGTCGCCTTGCATTTCGCGGCTCTGGCCTTCGAGAAAATTGCACGCGGCATTGACCTGTTCGAGATATTGCTCGCGCGAAACATTGCCGACGCACGGCGCGGTGCAATATTTCAGATGCGCGTAAAGACAATGTTTGTAATCCGCCTCGCCGGGCGTGAACACGCGGCAGCCGCGCAGATTAAATTGTTTGCGCGCGACGGCAACGACGTTGCGCAAGACGCTCGCGCTCCTGCGTAAGAAATTCCACATTCGCACCTGCCGGCCGGAAATCCCGGGCGAGGTCGATTTCCGCCACTGCCTACAGCACATCATCAAGAATTGCTCCGCGCCGTGCGTGAACAAAAT
>JAMFSG010000066.1 GCA_026225155.1 Verrucomicrobiota bacterium | reverse complement strand
CATCGCCGTGCTGCGTTCGCCGCTCGTCGGTTTATCGTTGGCCGAACTCGCGGAAATCCGACTTGCCTTGAAAGACGGATATTTTTGGACGGCGCTGGTCAGGAGTCAGAATCCAGAATCCGAAATCCAAAATGAATTGCGTGCCAAGCTGGATAAATTTCTCACGCGATTTTCCCAGTGGCGCAAGCTTGCGAAACAAGTTTCGCTTTCGCAATGCCTCGAACAAGTTTTGGCGGAAACGTATTACGCCGATTGGCTGAAAGCGCAGCCGCGCGGCGAACAACGCGCGGCAAACGTCGAACGCTTTTTACAGCTCGCGCAACAGTTTGATCAATTTCAGCGGCAGGGGCTTTTCCGTTTTTTGAAATTCATCGCCGCGCAACGCGAGATCGAGGCCGAGCCGGAAGTTCCCGCCGTCGCGACGGAAAATGCCGTTCGCCTGATGAGCATCCATCAAAGCAAAGGCTTGGAATTTCCCGTCGTGGTCGTCGCCGATCTCGCGAAAAATTTTAACGAACAGGATTTGCACGCGGAAATTATTTTAGACGAGACGTTCGGTTTGTGTCCGCGCGTAAAACCGCCGGCCAGTGGACGCCGTTATCCGAGCCTGCCGCACTGGCTCGCGCAAAAAAATCAGAAGCGCGAACTGCGCGGCGAAGAATTGCGGCTACTTTACGTCGCGCTGACGCGCGCGCGCGACACGTTGATTTTGTCCACGAGCGTTTCCGAAACCGATTGGAATAAAAAATGGAACGAACCGCAACCGGTCACGCCACAAAAAATCGCGAAGGCGAGAAGTTTTGCCGATTGGCTGGCACTTTGGTTTTCGGTTCAGAGTTCAAAATTCTGCGTTGAAGGTGCGACGCGCGGCGAGTTTGAAAACTTGCGCTGGCGATTGGTTGTGGATGAAGAATTGATTGATAAATCAAACGAAAGCCAGCTTGAACCCATTTCAGAAAAAAAACGGTTCGACGGAGTCTCGCCCGACCAAGTTGAATTTTTAGACGGGGCAACGACGGAAAAATTGCGCGGAGTTTTAAGTTGGGAATATCCGCAGCTTGCGGCGACGCAACGCAAAGCGAAATCGTCGGTCACGGAATTGCGGCGCGCGGCGGAAGAAACGGATGATGAGGCGGAACAAATTTTTGCGCCAAAATTTTCGGACAAACGGCTCGCGAGGACGCTCGCCCCACCGAAAACAAAATTGAGCGCGGCAGAAATCGGCGCGGCGCATCACAAATTTCTCCAGCACGTTTCGCTGAAAAAAACTAATGACTTGACGGTGGAAGCGGAACGGTTGGTCCGCCAGAATTTTTTGTCGGCAGACGAACGCGCGGTTTTGGATTTGGCCGCGTTGGCGCAATTTTGGAATTCAGAGCTTGGCCAAAAAATCTGCGCGCAATCAGAATTTGTCCGGCGTGAATTGCCGTTTACCGCACAATTTAGCCCGACGGAAATTGCGGAAATCATGGGCGGAAAAATTGACGAGACACTGGGCGATGAATTTGTCGTGGTGCAAGGCGTTGCGGATTTGGTCGTGTTGCTGCCGGCAGAAATCTGGCTGGTAGATTTTAAGACGGATGAAATTCGTGAAGGCGAATTGGCGGGAAAAATTCAAACTTACCGGCCGCAGTTGCAACTTTACGCGTCGGCGTTGGAAAAGATTTTTGGGCGCAAAGTCAATTTGCGCGCGCTGCATTTTCTCGCCGCAGGACAGACGGTTGAAATTTAATTTGGCGGGTTATCAGCTCACCAGCCAAAAATGGAAAATGGGACGGCGACACGCCGTCCTTCCCAGATTAAAATTTAATCTGCTTCGAGCGAAAGTTCGTCGGATGCGATTGTTTTGGTCTCGCTGGTTTCGGCCATTTCAGTTTTTTCTGGAGCAGTTTCCACTTCTTTTTCCGCCACAACGATCGGCGCGCCGGCATCACGCAAACGCACGAGCGCGGGGCGGATCAACCGGCCTTGAAAGGTCAGGCCGGGCGCGAGCGTTTCGGCAGCGATGGCATCGTCCGGCGGATTTTCCACACCATGCGCACGATGACGTTCGGCGTCGAATTCTTCACCCGATTCGGCGGCATACGGCACGAGGCCGACGCGACGGGCGGCATCACGGCAGGCATTTTGGAAACTTGAAATCTGCGCGGCCAGTTCGGGCTGGCCGGAACGCGCGGCGGCGGTGTGCAGCGAATAAATATGGTCAAGGATGCGCACGAGAACTTGCAACCAATCGCCTTCGGTGCGGCGCAGTTTGTCCACTTCGAGCCGGAGCGCGCCCTTTTCCGCGTCGTTCATTTTTTTCTGGAACTCGGTGAAGTCGCGGACCTCGGCGGCGATGCTTTCGGAGATTTCGCGCGCGGCGGCAACGGTTTTTTCCGCGCTATTTTTCGTGGTTTCCTGGACGCGCGCCCATTGGTCGGTCGCGGCGGTGACTTGCACGGTGAATTTTTGCAGGTCGCGGATTTTTTCGGAAACCTCGCCGATCGCGTTCACTTCAATCAATTTTCCCGTCGCCAGATATTCCAGATAAAATGGTGTGCAACCGAGCACTGAACCGAGCGCAACGCAGGCGATCGCGCCCAAAACTTCCCAATGGGAAATGGGATGCGGCGCTTTCCAGATCAAAACGGCGGCGACAACGAGCAATATGGCGTTGCCAAATAAAAATGGCCATTTTTGGACTTTCCATTCCGAGACTTCTTTCATGCAGACAGTTTCGGAAAATTCGGCATTGAGCGCAACGCCAAGTTATGGAACCGGAAATTCTTCGAACGTTTTGCCGTCGGTATCGGTGCGCCAGGCCTTTTGTAATTTCCACGGACCGTTTTTAGAAGCGCGAGTGACGATGTAATGATAAATGGACGGATCGCCATTTTTCAAAATATCCCACGTAACCGAATCCAGGTAAGGTGAATCATTGTGGTCGAAATGAACATCCGTTGTTTTTCCATGGTCATTTTTGGATGCGCCGGGCAGTTGATTTTTTTCATTTAAATGGATCAAAAATTTAAGCGCTGATTTACCAACCATCATCGTTTTCGCCATCGTCGCCTTGTCCACCAACGGCCATTTACTCGCGCGCTTGAGATACATCGTCCGATTGGGAAAATCCAAGGTGACGAGGTTTTGGCTCAAAACACGCAGGCCGATGCCGTTCAAACTGATATGCGTGTCATTGGTCGAAAGCGATTTCACATCAAGGTTGCGCAAATTGAGATCGTGATAAATTTCTTCGCCCAGCAGACCGTCCGGAAAACGAACTTTCGTATCTGTCGCCGATGCCTGATTCGTCCATTGCTGAAATAATTCCGGACGCAGCCAGCCGCTGGAATTGCAGCCCGTGTCAATCACCGAACCCAAGCCTTTAACGCCAGCCAGATTTTCGTTGATGGAAAAACAGCCGTCGCCAATATCCGTCAATAGAAACGGCTGTCCCCAATTCGTTTTGTCCGCGTGGCTGTCGTCGAGAAAACGGATTTTGCCTGCGGTAAAATCCAGTTGCAGGCAATAATTGCGCAGCACGTCCATGCCCAGAAAACCCATGAACGGAAACCAATCGTGATCCGCCAGCTTTTTGCGGTTAAACGTGACGACGTTTGTGCCGGTCATCCGCAACAGAATTTTTCCTAAATACAGTTGGGGCGCGGCATAAGCGCCGATCTCCTGTTCGACGCCAAAATTCCAAAGTGTTCCCGTATCGAGCCGCCGCCCTAATTTCGGTTCCAACGATTTGTCAAAAGCTGTCCATGGCGATCCCGTATCCAACACGAGCGGAAGTTTTTTCCCATCGGCTAGGTGAAACGTGACCAGCAATAAACCGCCGCGCCCAGCATCCTTGTTCATTGTCACATCAGCGGGAAGTTGCGGGCAGTTTGAATTCGGCGTCGCGCAGGAACATAAAAGCAGCAGACAAGGAACGATGAAAACAGAGTTCAAGTGAACCGACTTGAAATTTAGCCTCATGGGAAACATGGGCGAACTCTATTCGATTAGTTCGGCAAATCCAAACCGCTTTCTCCTCGACTAAAATCCGGCTTCCGAAATCATTTGCGCGTGCGCACCTGCGTCATCTTCAATCCCACCGCGCGCGGCAACAAAGCGCGACATTTTCGCCAGCATCTGGGCGATATGGCGGGCGACTGTGCCTTCAAAGCCACGGCGGCGGCGGGCGACGCACGGCGGCTCGCGCGCGAATCTGTTGCTGAAAATTTTGATCTCATCGTCGCGGCGGGCGGCGACGGCACGGTGAACGAAGTTCTCAACGGCCTCGGCGACGCGCCGGATGGTTTTGAAAAAGCGAGGCTCGGCGTGCTGCCGCTCGGCACGGTGAATGTCTTTGCACGCGAATTGAAAATCCCGTTGCGGCTCAAATCCGCGTGGGAAATTTTGCGGCGCGGCCACGAACTCAAAATGGATTTGCCGCGCGTGGAATTTTCCGCGAATGGCAAAACGGAACGGCGTTATTTTGTCCAGCTCGCGGGCGCGGGTTTGGACGCTCGCGCCATTGAACTCGTCAGTTGGCAGCTCAAGAAAAAAGCCGGACCGCTCGCCTACGTCGTCGCCGGTTTGCAAGCGCTTGCGGAACGGCAATCAAAAATCAGCATTCGCGCGAATGGAAAATTAATCGAAGGCGAACTGGCCTTGATCGGTAACGGAAAATTTTACGGCGGTTCGATCGCCATTTTTCCGAAGGCGGATTTGCGCGACGGCTTGCTGGACGTCTGTGTTTTGCCACGCGTAAACTTGGCGGCTTTGCTGCGCTGCGCGCCAAAATTTCTGGCGAGCAAAAAATTGCCAGAAAAATTAGTGCGACGGGTCAGCGCGGAAAAATTTGAACTGACGAGCGAAAATCCAGTGGCCTTTGAACTGGACGGCGAATGGGTTGGCCATTTGCCGGCGACGTTTTCCGTGGAGCGGCAAAAACTACGCGTGGCCGTGCCGTGATTTTTCAACAGAAGCTAGCAAAGGAAACCAAGGGCTTTGTTCGCTTCGTCGACTTCTGTTCAACGTTTAGTTTTGGTTGAAATGGGCAAAGCCGCAGCTTTGCCCTACCACTGATGAAATTATTTTTGTTCGCCGCCTTCGCCGATTTTGATTAACCTCCGCGCAATTTGAATGAGTGAAATCCTTGTCATCGGCCATCGTAATCCGGACACCGACGCGATCTGTTCCGCGATCGGTTATGCGGAATTCAAGCGCCGCACTGGCACGCCCGAAGCCGTCGCCGCACGTTGTGGCGACACGAATGATCGGATTAATTTCGTCCTGGAAACGTTCGGCGTGCCCGCGCCGATGTTCGTCGCCGACGTTTCCCCGAAAGTTTCGGACGTGATGCAGCGGAAAATTTTGAGCGTGCGCCCCGATTCGACGGCGGCGGAAGCGCTGCGTTTGATGGATGAAAAAAACGTCCGCATTTTGCCCGTGATGGATGATGAACGAAAATGCCGCGGCCTGCTCTCGCTGTTCAAATTGAGTAAATTTCTTTTTCCAGCGGTGAACCGCGCGCAAAATTCCCGCGAACTTTTATCATCGCTGGCTGGCCTGGCGCAAACGCTCGACGGCAAACTGGAACTCGGCTTTGATGCGGAACGCGAAGATGAATTGATCCTGATCATCGGTGCGATGCGCGAAGATTCGTTCGCGAAACGGCTGGAAAAAATTCCGCCGGAAAAATTATGCGTCGTCGTCGGCGACCGTTGCGACATCCAGAATTTTGCCATCAAAAGCGGCGTGCGCGTCTTGATCGTCACCGGCGGCGGCCCGGTTGAACCCAAAGCGCTCGAAGCGGCGCGCGAAAAAAAAGTCAGCGTCATCGTCTCGCCGCACGACACGACCACGACTGCGTCGCTCTGCCGCGCGGCCGTCAGCGTGCGCCACGTTTTGAACGAGGAATTTCTCTGTTTCCGCGAACACGCGCCACTCGCCGCCGTGCGCGAAGAAGCCACCGCATCGGGTTACCAGATTTTTCCCGTGCTTGATTCCGAAGGCGCAACCGTTGGCATTTTGTCCAAAACCGATTTCTTGAAAACGGTCACGCGCAAACTCATTCTCGTGGATCACAACGAACTTTCGCAGGCCGTGCAAGGCGCGGACGAAGTCGAGATCATTGAAATCATTGACCATCACCGCATCGGCGCGTTGACCACGCAGCAGCCGATTCTTTTCCGCAACGAACCGGTCGGCTCAACAAGCACGATCGTCGCGGATTGTTTTTTTCGCAACAACGTGGAATTGCCGCGCGCCATCGCCGGCTTGCTGCTCGCTGGTGTCGTTTCTGATACGCTAAATCTGACTTCGCCGACGACGACTCCGCGCGATGCGGAAATTTTGAAAAAGCTCGAAGTGCTGGCGAACGTCAATGCGCGCGAATTCACGGAAAAACTGTTTGCGTCCGGCTCGTTGCTCACGCTCAAGCCTGCGCCGCAGGCCATCACGACGGATTGCAAAGAATATCGCGAAGACGGAAAAACGTTCAGCGTCGCGCAGATCGAGGAAACCGGCTTCGACCAGTTTTGGAAACGCAAAGATGAACTGCTCGCCGCGCTGGAAGTTTACCGCGCCAAGCGCGCGTATTATTTTTCCAGCCTGCTCATCACCGACGTGACGACGCAAAGTTCGCTGCTGCTTGTCGTCGGCGATGAAAATTTCGTCAAGCGCATTGACCATCCCCGGCTCGAACCCAACATCTACGAAATGCGTGATGTCGTCTCGCGTAAAAAACAATTGCTGCCTTACCTGACGCATTGTCTGCGCAAGACGGAACGCGGTGTGAAGGGTTAAAATTTTGACACCAACTATTTACCAATTGGTTTTCCGTTTTGTCATTTTACCACTCTTATTTGTTCTTGATAGTCCGCATGGTTGGCAGCTTTCCAATCCGAAAAGAGTTTTTCGGTATTGAGGGCTTTAATTTTTTCTCTGTCACCTGATAGTTTTTTTCCGTGTGCGGTAAATTTATCAGCGATAAAACGGTTCAAATCTAAAGGCACGAGAAAACGATCGCCACTTCCCATTTGCAAATAAAACCAGCAAAGTGTTTTCATCTTTTCTGAATTATTAGCGCAAAGAAGTTTCGAAAGCTGTTTTACACCTATTGGAACATCACATTCGATT
>JAMFSG010000065.1 GCA_026225155.1 Verrucomicrobiota bacterium | reverse complement strand
TAATTCGTGAGATTCCATGGTGCGAAAATGAGAGACCGGCCGCCGATTGGCACGCGCGAAAATGATGGAGCCGGGAACGGCAGGCTTCGACGATTCCAAACTTCGTCCAAAATTATCAATGCTTTTCGCGTCCAGATGCAGTCTTATAGGCGTGTGAATGAGCTTGGCCGGCATTTGAATCGCGTTCCTGCTTGCAATAGCGGCAGTTTTGATGCTCTAATCGTTTTGAGAAACCAGAATGGAGCAGACTTATGACAGTTCACGCAATTTACCTGTTTTGTCTCGTGGTCGGTTTGGTGTTCACGCTGTTTAGCGTCGTGGCCGGCCATTTCTTCGGCGGCCATGCCGATCACGTGGGCGGCAGCGGAGGCCATGCGGAAGCGGGCGCGGACAGCAGCGACATGCCGGGTGTTTCCATTTTCAGCCCCACGATTTTGGCGGCGTTCATCACGGCGTTTGGTGGTTTCGGTTTGATCTTCACGCAATTTTCCGCGACCGGCAAAACCATCGTCAGCGCGCCGCTCTCGCTGGTCTGCGCGTTTCTGGTGGTGGGCGCGCTTTACAAATTCTTGAGCGCGGTGTTCACGCACACGCAAAGTTCCAGCGAATCGCGCGTCGGGCAGCTCGCGGGCACGACGGCCAGCATCATCAGTCCGATCCCGGAAAATGGCGTCGGCGAAATCGCTTATGTGGTCGGCGGCACGCGTTACACGGCGCCGGCGCGGATGGAAAATGGAACGTCCGTCGCCAACGGCAAACTGGTGAAAATCACGCGCGTGGTCGGAACGCAGTTTTATGTAGAAGCGGCGAGTTAGGTAGTATGAAAATCATCGCGTCACTTGAAGTCACGACCGCGGGTGGATTGCTTGAACGCCTTAAAATAGAAGCTATTCCCGTTGAGGTTCGCGTGGTCACCCAAGAAAGTGGATTAGAATTCGATGAGGTTTCAGTTCAAGACGAATGTTATGAACGCGCTTGCCTTGTGGCAGAGACATGGGAAGCGGAACGAATTGCTGAAAAAGAAAACCGATCTAAAAGACATTGTCCTAAATGCGGCTCACCACATCTATCGTATGCTTGGCTTGAAAATGCTACGCCAAGTGCGAAATGCAAAAACTGCGGACACGAATTTCTGATTTAATATAATGCCATCTAAAATATCGCCAGCGGTAATTTAATTTCCCAACTCAAATTCTCTCAACCAATAACTAACCACCATCCACTCACTATGAATCTCGCACCCATGCTGGCCGAATTTAGTATTATGTCCGGCGGCATCATCACCATCGCGGTAATCGCTCTCGTCGTTGTTTTATTCATGCTCGTGATCCTCGTGCTCAGCCGTTACACGAAGGTTGGGCCGAACCAAGTGTTGATCGTGTCCGGTCGCAAACACAAATTGGAAGACGGTTCGTCGGTCGGTTTTCGCATCGTGAAAGGCGGCGGCACATTCGTCCTGCCGATTTTTGAAAAAGTGGATCTGCTCTCGCTCGAACTGCTGACGATTGATGTGCAGACGCCGGAAGTTTATACGAGCAAAGGCGTGCCGGTGAAAGTGGACGGCGTTTCGCAGATCAAGGTCAAGGGCGACGACGTTTCCATCCGCACGGCGGCGGAACAATTTCTCGGCAAATCGCAGGACGAAGTCCGCAATATCGCCACGCAGACGCTCGAAGGCCATTTGCGCGCGATTCTCGGCACGATGACGGTGGAAGAAATTTACCAGAACCGCGATGCGTTCGCGTCGAAAGTCCAGGAAGTTGCCGCCGGCGACATGGCGAACATGGGTCTTGGCATCATCAGTTTTACCATCCGCGACATCCGCGACACGCAAGGTTATCTCGACGCGCTCGGCAAACCGCGCATTGCGCAGGTCAAACGCGACGCGCAGATCGCGCAGGCCGAGGCCGACCGCGACGCGATGATCAAATCGTCGCAAGCCACGCAAGCCGGACAGGAAGCGAAATTCGCCGCCGATTCAAAAATTGCCGAGGCGCAACGCGATTACCAAAGCAACGTCGCCGGTTATCAAGCCACGGTGAACCAGAAAAAAGCCGAGGCCGACCTCGCCTACGACTTGCAAAAGTTCAAAACCAACCAGTTGGTGAAAGCGGAAGAAGTGCAAGTCAGCATCGTCGAGAAACAGAAACAGATCGAATTGCAGCAGCAGGAAATTTTGCGCCGTCAGCGCGAGCTTGAAGCGACGGTGCAAAAACCGGCGGACGCGGAACGTTATCGCGTCGAGACGCTGGCGAACGCGCGGAAATTTCAATTGGAAACCGAAGCCGCAGGCGCAGCGTCCGCGACGAAGGCAACCGGTTTTGCCGGCGCGGATGTTTCCAAAGCGACCGGTATCGCCGAAGCCGAAGCGAACAAAGCGCGCGGTTTGGCCGAAGCCGCCGTCATCGAGGCGCAAGGCAAAGCGACCGCCGAAGCGATGCGCGTGAAAGCGGATTCATTCAAGCAATACAACGAAGCCGCCGTCATCGAAATGATCATGCGCGTGTTGCCGGAGATCGCGGGCAAGATCAGCGAACCGCTCGCCAAGACCGAGAAGATGGTCATCATCAATTCCGGCAACGGCCCCGGCGGCGGCGCGAGCAAACTCACCGGCGACGTGACGCAAATCATCAGCCAGCTCCCGCCCATCATCGAAAGTCTGACCGGCGTGAAATTCGAGAAATTGCTTGAACAAGTTCCCGCGCTGAAACGCGCGATGGGCAAGGATGATGAAAAAACATCGTAACTAAAACCCGGGAGGGACGGCGTGTCG
>JAMFSG010000064.1 GCA_026225155.1 Verrucomicrobiota bacterium | reverse complement strand
TCTGCTGGCGATTTTCCAGCGCGCGTTCGACGGTGACTTGCAGCACTTGCGGGTCAAACGGTTTATTGATGAAATGATATGCCCCGCGTTTGGTCGCCTGCACGGCGGCTTCAAAAGTGGCTTCGCCGGTCAGCACGATGACTTCGGTGTCCGGCCAGGTTTTTTTGATCTGCGGCAACAGGTCGAGGCCGTTTGCATCCGGCAATTTCAGATCGAGCAAAATCACGTCCGGCGCATCCTGTGAAAAACTTTTTTGCAACGCGGCGGCGTTTTCGACTTCCACCGTGGTGAAATCCGGTTCGAGGATGGTTTTGAGCAGTTGACGCAACTCCGGTTCATCGTCAACGATTAGAATTTTACCTTTCATTTATTTAATTTCTTTTGTGCAAGCCGCGATAAACTGCTGGAAAATCGCGCGATAACGGACGTGTTTTTGCACCAGCCGTTCGGGATGAAATTGCACGCTCAAAAAAAACGGTAACTTCAACTCCGATTTCAACTCCATCGCTTCCACGATGCCATCACTGCTGATTGCCGTGGCCACAAATGGTTCCGCCGGCTGCACGATTGCCTGATGATGTGTGCTGTTCACGCCCAAGACACGCGTTTTACAGATTTTGGACAGTAGCGAGCCAGCTGTCAACGCTGCTTCATGAACTAATTCCATCGGCCGGTCCAGTCGCCGGTGATTCAAGGCTCCCGTAACCTGCTGGTCAATGTCCACGATCAGCCGCCCGCCAAACGCGACGTTCATCATCTGATGGCCGCGGCAAATCGCCAGCACCGGCTTGCGTTGACGGAAAATTTCCCCGATTAAAACCAGTTCGCAAACATCGCGCTGGCCGTTATCCGGCGTTGGCTCGACGGTCTGGAGAATTTTTTTGGACAGTTTTTTTTCGTAAAGATCGGCGTAAAGTTCGGGATTGATGTCGTCGCCGCCGGTGATCAAAACGCCTTCCGTCCGGCGCACACTTTCCGCGAGAATGGCACGATCCGTAGTCGCGGGCGCAATAACGGGAATGCCACCCGCCGCAAGGATGGCGGCTTCGTAACGCAATGAAAGACTGATCGAAACGTCATTGAACTCCACGCCTTTTTTTTCAATGCTCGGGGAAATTAAAATCAGCGGCAGTCTGGCCATGTGTTCATCGTAAAGCTGGCGGGAAAAAATGTCAGCGCAAAATAATCCAGGGAACGACGATGTGGCGTCCTTCCCGATGGAAATTTTTCAAACGTCCGCCTCGGGGAAATGTTCGCGGATCTGGCGGCGCAATAAAACTTCGTCATCCGGCTGGTAACGGCGGCGGTTGACGAGGCGCTGGACGGCGTCGAGCAATTCCAGCCAGTCTTCCAACGGCGGCTCGGCGACCGGCTCCCAATTGTCAAATCGCTTGCCGCGGTGGAAAAACCGCCATTCACGTTTCACGCGTTGCACATAGACTTGTAATTTTTCACCATCGTCGGTGACGCGTTTCCAACTGATTTCAGCTTTGGGCATAAATTTAATTTCGGATCATCTGGCAATAGGCGGAATAATTTTTGAGGAGATTCTCTTGGAATTTATCAAATTCGGAAATAGAGGGCGACGTTGCATTTGGGGATTGAATTTCAGGAAACAAGGTGCGCCCGGCATTGTTGGTGATGCCAAATACTTTCGCCGAAAAGTCCGTGGCTGAAAGGGCGGTTCCAGTTTCGCGGTTGCCGCTGATGAAGCGGGAACCCGCAATGACCCCGTATTGTTGCGCTGAATTGAGATAGATGTTCCGGTGGGCTTGCGCATCCGCCGAGTAAAGAGAAACGCCTTGATAGAGCTGGTCCGCAGGCGGGGCGATGCCCAGCAGATCAAGGATGGTCGGTAGTATGTCCACTTGGGAACCGATGGTATCGTTGAGATGGTAGCCGGGATTTTCAGGATCCATGATGATGAAGGGGATGTTGGTCAGCTCCGGCGTAACCACCCAGCCATGGCCGATCGGGCCTTCATTTTCTCCGAGCATTTCCCCGTGATCGTCAGTGATGATGACCAGGGTGTTGTCCAGCAGGCCGGAAGTTTTCAACTGGTCCAAAATTGAAGTGATGCACGAGTCCAAATAAAGCAGCTCATTGAGATAGGACGGCGTGAAATCGCCCATGTTTTTCAAATGAAATTTGCGAAATTGTTCGGGAACGCCGTCGAACGGGTTGTGTGGTGCCACCGGAAAATAAGAGAGAAAAAATGTCTCGTGATTGGTGGCATATTGTTGGAGTTGGTTTCGGATGGCGCGGGTGGTTTCTTCTTCACGCAACCCCCATGCGACCGCTGGTGAATTTTGCCGGTCAGGCATGTTGTCGGCGTCATACATGGCTTCAACGCTGCGACCCTGCAGAAAATCCCTGAACCCGGTGTAATCCAAAAAACAGGAATCGAAAATTGAACAATGGTAGCCGGCTCCATGCAAAATTTCAAAAAGGCTCTTTGCGTTCACGCGGTTTTGGGTGAACGCCTTGTAATCGCTCACGGGATAAAGTCCCATGAGTGCGGCGAACCGGGCGTTTATCGAGGCGGCGTAGTTGGAGAAAAAATTGGGAAAAAGTTCCATGCGTTCGCTGTATTTCGAGAGCAACGGCTGGGTATTTTCTTTGCCATCAAACAATGAGAGATATTTATTGTAGGACGATTCTTGAAAGATCAAAACCACGTTCAGATTGCGTCGTGGTCGGGTTGGTGTGCCGGGCGGACGTTGCATCATTTGTTCCAGGCCCAATTGTCCGGCGGTTTCCAAAAAAGTTTTTTTGCTCATCATCGGATCAGAAGTCCAGGCGAACAAGGGACTGGTTTTGATCAAGAGCAGGGCCGATTCGCTCTCAACCTTGTCGGGTTTGGCGATCCATTCACCGGCAAGTCCCAGAAATAAAAACGTCAGCAGCAAAAATTTTCCACCGGGGCCGGCCACAAGAGGTTTGGTAACTGAACCGCGCTGCCATAAGCCGACCAAAATCGCGTAAAGGGATAAAATGATGATCAATCCGACGGCCATTTCCGGCAAAAAAGGTTGCGCCTCGCGCCAGACCATTTTCGCATTCGCGCCAAATTCAATCGCCCGCCAGTCCAGGCGCACGCCCATGATTTGTGACAATCGCAAATCCAGCAGCGATAAAATAATTAGGGCCAGACTGATTCCGTCCAGCCACAGCAGCGAGGCTTTGGGCAGCCAATGCCGGTATAGTTGCGCAGCGCACAATAAACCAAACGCCAGAAAAAATTCCCCCAGAAAATAGCGCGGCAACATCAATCCGATATCAAATAGATTTTGAAAATTGGGCGCGACCGTATAATTGATGCTCGTTAACAGCAGAAATGCGGCGACGGCAAACGGCAGTATCCACGTCCACGCAAAATAGAATTTTTTCCGCCACGCCAGCACGCTTGTTCCGCCAAACAACAAAATGCAGAGGCTGGTCAAGATGATGACTTCTGGCTGCAAGTAGGTTCGACTATGATCTTCCGGGCATAAGATTAAGAAAAAGACGCCCAGCCAAACCCAGGGCAGCATTAGACAAAACCAGTTCAAAGGCCGTGGAGAAACAAAACCTGTCAGCAGGCAAACGACGCCCAGACAATCTGCCACCAGCAAGGCATTGCCATACGCCGCCAGATCCTGCAAAAAAAATGTCAGGTAAAAAACGGCGCATATCGCCGTCAGATATAAGGCCAGATGCTCCCGGCCGGTGCGCACCAAGCCATAGTAAATCAAGGCGTAAATGAACAGCCAGCCCGCAAGGAACGGAGCTTGAAAGAAAAAATTCAGGCTCAAATATGATTTCAGTTCCCACCATTTCAATGTGCCGTCCAGCAGGGGATATAAATAATTTTTGTTCCCAATATGAAAAGTTAGAAAAATGAAAAAAGCCCCCAACGTCAAGACACTGAGGTTGGCCATGCAGACGACCGGCGCGCCCGCCACCGAACATTTTTTTCCGAATCGCCACAGATTCAAACCCGTCAAAACTGCAAAAATGTAAAAGGCGGTTCGGTTCAACCAGTTTTCCGGCGGCAAATTGAAGCGCCAGTGGATTTCAAAAAGATGTTTGCGAAATCCAACCAGCATGACCAGCTTGATCGCACACAGCGCGATAAAAAGCAGTCCGATCCGTCCGAAAACATCCCAGGAAATTCCATGCCACGGCACCGAAGAACGCTTGCCTGCGGCTTGGTTGGATGAATGTGAGTTCAAGTTCGATCAGGCCGGCAAATCCACGCTTGCCACGGCCATCGCGGCGATGCCTTCTTCGCGGCCGACAAATCCCATCGTCTCGTTGGTCGTCGCCTTCACGCCGATCTGTTTTTCAGAAACGCCGAGCGCGGCGGCGATGCGTTTTTTCATCTCGGCGATGAATGGATAAATTTTCGGCGCCTGTGCGATGAGCGTGGCATCCACATTCACGATTTTTCCGCCGCGTTTGGCAACCTGCTTCGCCGCTTCCTCGAGAAAATTTTTGCTCGGCACGCCCTTCCAGCGCGGGTCGGTGTTCGGGAAAAAATGGCCGATGTCTTCCTCGCCGATCGCGCCGAGCACCGCGTCGCAGATCGCGTGCATCAACGCATCCGCGTCCGAATGGCCGTCGAGACCTTTCGTGTGGGGAATTTCAACGCCGCCGAGCACAAGTTTGCGCCCGGCGATTAATTGATGAACGTCATAACCGATGCCAACATGAACCATGCGCGCAGTGTAATTTTTTTACGCGTGACTAAAAAGAAATTTCGCGACGGACAATTTGGACTGCTTTTTTCGCCGCAGTTCAAATTTATTTCTCGGTCGGCGTCGCCTTCGGATTTTGTTCCGCAGCGTTCAAAGCATTGAGATCATCCGAATCACTTTTCTCAAATGCCTTGATGAGTTTGATGACCATCCACGCGCCGAACGACAAAACCAAAGCGGCGGCGATCAGCCCGGTCATCACGTCCCAAAAATGCTGGCCGGACAAAAAGCGCAGCGGAAACGTCAACCACCACAAACACGGCACGCCCAATATGATGGAACCTTTTACGATGTCCTTGCGCGTCGCGGCGGCGCGACCTTCCGGCGGCCAGATCTTGCGCCAGAAATACGCGTTGCTGGCGAGGCCGATGACGATCCACAGCAGCGCGCTCCATCGCCAGTGAAAATAAAAATCGCCCTTCGGCTGCCGGTCAAAACACGCCAGCCAGCCATACATCGTCGCGAGGCTCAACGCACAGGCAACGATGATGATGCGTTTGAACAGCGCGTCGGTTGAATTTTCGGCGGGCGGTTTTTCGTTTTCGGGAACCATAAATTTTTTGCGCGTTGCGGCGCATTTGAAATCCTCCGGCACGCGCCGCGAATTTGCAAGAGTCGAATCGGATTGGCAATTTGCTCGGGGAGCGCAGCCGCCCTCGGCTGCGCCCGGAGCGGGCGCGCTCCCCAAACCGCCATCACCACTTTCGAGGATGGCGCGGCGACGGCGCGCTTTGATATTTTTTCACGATGTTATCAACGATCCATAAAATTCCGACCGCGTTTTTTACTGGTTTTGCCCGCGTTTTTGCGGCGGCAAAAAGTAAATTTTCAATTTCAACTTCCGCCGTGATTTTTTTCCTGACCATTTCGCTGGCGGGCGCGGCGACGCCGGATTTTTACACCGTCACGGATTTCGGCGCGAAAGGCGACGGCAAAACGGACGACACGGCGGCATTTCAAAAAGCGATGGACACGGCGGCGCAGGCAGGCGGCGGCGTGGTTTATGCGCCGCGCGGAAATTATTTTTTCGCCGGGCATTTGAACGTGCCGGATGCGGTGACATTGAAAGGCGTTTGGGAATCGGTTCCCGCGCACAACGGCGAGCGCGACCGCAATTTTCCAAAACCGACGGATGACGGCACGACGTTTCTCGTGACGGAAAATGCCGGCACCGAGGACGGCCCGGCGTTCATCACGTTAAACCAAAATGCGACGCTCAAGGGCGTGGTGATTTATTATCCAAACCAGATCAGCGATGGCGAACCGACGCCGTATCCGTGGGCGATCGCGATGCGCAGCAAAAATCCCGCCGTGCTCGCCGTTGAATTATTGAATCCTTACAACGGCATTGACGCGTCAAAAAACGAACGTCATCTGATCCGCGACGTGCAAGGCCAGCCGTTGCGCCGGGGCATTTGGATTGATGCAATTTACGACATTGGCCGCGTGGAGAACGTGCATTTCAATCCGTGGTGGAGCCAGAAAAAAGCTTTGTTCGACTGGCAGGAAAAACACGGCGAAGCATTTATTTTTGGCCGCACGGACTGGCAATATGTCTATAATACTTTTTGTTTCGGCTACAACGTCGGCTATAAATTTGTGAAAACGAAAACCGGCGCGTGTAATGGAAATTTTCTCGGCATTGGCGCGGATGATTGCTACACGGCGGTGGATGTCGAGCAAAGCGCGCCGTTCGGCCTGCTGATTTCCAACGGCGAATTCACTTCCTTTCACGGCCCCGACCCGACGATGGTGCGCGTGGAAGCGAGCAATTCCGGCAGCGTGCGTTTTGTGAATTGCGCCTATTGGGGTCCGTGCAACCAGATCGCCGAAATCGCGGGCAGGGGAACGGTTGGTTTCAGCGACTGCACGTTTGTGCAATGGGATCGGAACAAGGAAAATCGCGCCGCCATCCAGGTGGACAGCGGCTCCGTGCTCGTGCGCGGCTGCGAATTTCAAGAAGACAAACCGCAAGTGGAATTGGGCGAAAACGTGCGCCGCGCGGTCGTTTCGGAAAATATCATCACCGGCGAATCAAGGATTATCAATCACAGCAAGGTCAAATTGAGTGGCGCGAATTGAAATTTTTTCAAGAAACTTCATTGTCCAAAAATGTTCACGGCTTTGGTTTGACGACCCGCCACGCGGCTGTTAAAAATTTCAAAATGTCTTGTTTGCTTCTCATTTTATGACCGCCGCCAAAAAACCAAAATTTTCCCGCATCCTGCTCAAGTTGAGCGGCGAGTCGCTCGGTGATACCAACGGCACCGGCATTTCGCCCGAAGCCGTGCAACACATGGCCGAACAGATTTGCGAAGTGCGCGAACTCGGCGTAGAAGTCGTCGTCGTCAGCGGCGGCGGCAATATTTTTCGCGGCTTGAGCGGCAGCGAACGCGGCATCGAACGCGCGACCGGCGATTACATGGGCATGCTCGCGACCGTCATCAATTCACTCGCATTGCAGGACGCGCTGGAAAAACTCGGCGCACCGACCCGCGTGCAAAGCGCCATCGCCATGTCGCAGGTCGCCGAACCGTTTATCCGTCGTCGCGCCGTGCGCCATCTCGAAAAAGGCCGCGTCGTCATCTTCGGCGGCGGCACGGGCAATCCGTATTTTTCCACCGATACGGCTGCGGCTTTGCGCGCAAATGAAATCGGCGCGGAAGTCATTTTGAAAGCCACAAAAGTGGATGGCATTTACGACAGCGATCCGAAGAAAAACCCCAAAGCCGTCCGTTTTGAAAAGATTTCCTACATTGACGCGCTGCAAAGACAATTGAAGGTGATGGATTCCACGGCGTTTTCACTGTGCATGGACAACAAAATGCCGATCATCGTTTTTGATTTCTTCAAGCCACACAATTTGAAACGCGTCGTCCTCGGCGAAAAAATCGGCACGCTGGTGAATTGAAACAGCAGATGGGAGATGGCAGATAGGATCTGGGAAAAAATCCTGCCGCACTTTAGCCCTATCTGCCATCTTCCAACTCCCAACTCCTAATTTTCATGCCCGAACTGCCTGAAGTCGAAGTCCTCGCGCGATTTTTGCGTCCGGCGTTGCGCGGGAAAATCATTCGCGGCGTGACGGTGCGTCGCGAAAAAGTTTTGCGCCCGACTTCATTGAAAAAATTTCGACAAACTTTGGTTGGCGCAAAATTCAAAAATCTTTCGCGGCGCGGAAAATACTTTTTGTTCGAGCTGCAAGCCAAAGCACTTGGTCAAACCTTGACCGTGCTCGGACATTTGGGCATGACCGGAAAAATGTTTCTCGCTCCAAAAAACGAACCGCTGCCGAAACACGCCGCTGTCATTTTCGATCTGGGCGAAATGAATTTTGTCTATGAAGACACGCGTTATTTTGGCCGGATGACTTTGGATCTTGCACCGATTGAAAAACTCGGACCGGAACCGCTGGCCGAAAATTTTTCGCCGGAAAATTTCGCGCTCGAACTGAAACGTTCGCGCCAGCCGGTCAAAGTGAAATTACTGGACCAATCAGTCATCGCCGGCGTCGGCAACATTTATGCAAGCGAAGCGTTATTCCGCGCCAAAATCCCGCCAAAACTTGCCGCGAACAAATTGACTTTTGCGCAAACCAAAAAACTTCATGGCACGATCCGCGAAGTTTTGGCTGAAGCGATCCAATTCGGCAGCACTGTGCCCATTAATTTCACCGGCAAAAAATCGGACGGATTATTTTATTTTGGCAGTGCCGTCGGCGCGCCAGATTTTTACACCGAACGTCTGCGCGTTTACGATCGAGCCGGAAAACCTTGCGTCAATTGCGGTTCCCCGATCAAGCGGATTGTGCAGGCCGCACGCAGCACTTTCTTTTGCCCGCTGTGCCAAAAAACGTGACGAATGAAATTGACGAGCGCGGTGATGGTTTGTAGATTACGCGCCCGTTTGTGTTCCAGAGTAGCTCAATGGTAGAGCACGCGGCTGTTAACCGTGTGG
>JAMFSG010000063.1 GCA_026225155.1 Verrucomicrobiota bacterium | reverse complement strand
GGCCCTTGCGTTCTTCGGTCACGGGCAAAACAGGCGCGGCGACGGATGTGATATTTCCGGCGGCGCGATCAGAAGTTTCAGTGGCAGCTTGGCTCATAAAATTATATCGGTTGAAAATTGAAAAATTAAAGTTTGCGCAATCCGGCGGAGACGTTGGTTTTGGCGCGTTCGAGAATTTCCTTCACTTTCCACGTCAGACCGTCGGTTTTGTTGATGCCCTGGATTTTCGCATCGCAATAACGCGCGCGTAAAACCTGGCCAAGCTGGCCGAAACCGTAGAGTCCTTCGTCATTCATTTCGACGACGAGAATGTGATTGAAGCCGGAGAAAATATTTTCCAAACCGTTCGGCAACGGATGGACGTGCTTGATGTGGATGGACGAAACGCTGTCGCCGGCGGCGCGCGCGCGATCCACGGCTTCGCGGATCGGACCTTCGGTCGAACCCCAGCCGACGAGCAAAATGTTGCCTTCCGGCGGACCGTAAATTTTTGGAACCGGCAGCGACGCGCCGAGCGCCTGCAATTTTTTGCGGCGTTTCGCGGTCATCTGCATGTGCAATTTTGGCGAACCGGTCGGATGGCCGAGTTCGTCGTGCTCGAGGCCGGTCGCGATGGGATATTTGCCGCTCAAGATGCGCGTGCCGGGCGCGACGTGTTGCGTGATGCCGTCGGGTTTCGACAAATCGTAAGGCTTGTGATCGGCGACCGGCGTGAAATCCGGCGAAATATCCTGGCAAACTTTTTCAAGGTTCGGTTCGGTGAACGCTTCGATACGCGTCGCGATGCCTTGATCGGTCAAAATGATTACCGGCACGGAATATTTCTTGGCGATGTTCACGGCTTCGATCGCCATGTAAAAACAATCTTCGACATTCGCGGGCGCGATGACGACGCGCGGTGAATCGCCGTGGCCGCCGTTGATGGCGATGTTCAAATCGGATTGCTCAATGTTCGTCGGCATTCCTGTTGAAGGACCGCCGCGCTGCACGTCAACAATGACGAGCGGCATTTCGGCCATGACCGCCCAACCGAGTGCTTCGGTTTTTAGAGAAATTCCCGGGCCGCTCGATCCGGTCACGGCGACGCGACCAGCGTAACTGCCGCCAATCGCCATTGAAATCGCGGCGATTTCGTCTTCGGTCTGCACAAACGTGCCGCCGTATTTCGGCAATTCGCGGCGCAGCAATTCCATGATGTCCGACCACGGCGTGATCGGATAACCCGCGCCGAAACGCACGCCGGCGGCGATCAAACCGTAGCCGAGCGCTTCGTTGCCGTTCATCACGACTTGATGTCCGCCCTTGCTCTGCGCGGCGACGAACTTGAAAGTTTCCATCACGTTGCCGAGCGGATTTGCGTAACCGGCGTGGAAGGCGGCGAGCGCATTATTAAGAATGCTCGGATCTTTGCCGGTGAAACGTTCGCCGATGAGTTTTTCCAATTTCGGAATGTTCAGGTCGAACATCTTGGCGATGAGGCCGAGCGCGAGAATATTTTTACCCTTGTCCTTGGCCGTGCCGCCGATGGCTTCGACCGTCAGGCCGGAAATCGGGATGCCAAGGTGATGATAATCTTTTTTGAATTCTTCGTTCGGCACGACGTGGTCGGAATCGAAAAGAACGATGCCGCCTTTTTTGAGCGAAGCCAGATGCGCGTCGTAGCTGTGTTGATAAAACGCGAGCAAAACATCGGCTTCGTCGCCGGAACTTAAAACTTCGCCGCTACCCATGCGGACTTGGAAAATCGAGGCGCCGCCGGAAATCGTCGCGGGAATCGTCATGAACGTCATGACTTCCTGCTCGCTGCGACCGGCCAATCGCGCGAGAAAACCGCCGATGGCCTGGATG
>JAMFSG010000062.1 GCA_026225155.1 Verrucomicrobiota bacterium | reverse complement strand
TGGTGCAAGCGCGCGGCGGTAAACGGCGGAACGCTCCATCAATGTGCGGATGGTTTGTAGATTTTCTTCGGCCCATTTCGGTTCCATGAGAATTACTTTGCATTGCAAAGTAAGAATCGGCAAGCAAATTTAGATTCACAATTGGACGCAAGATTTGCAAAGAAGAATTTAATTCTTCGTGTTCTTCGCGGCTTTGTGGTTATTTTATTTTGCTTTGAAATCGTCGCTGAAAAAATTTCCGACGCCTGGACCGGCTCGAAGTTCGGCTCGGGCTCGCGTGCTCGCGCAATGGCGCGGTGTGGATTTATCGGCACAGGAAAAGGCGAAGGCAATTGCTGCGCGGAATGTTGCCGACGTGCTGCCATCGCTGTTGAAAGATTTGCGCATAGACGCGCGGCAGGGCGAAGCGGAAATCGTCAAGGTGTGGAATTCGCTGCTCGACCCGAATCTCACCGCGCACGCGCAACCGGCGAACCTGCACAAAGGCACTTTGTTCGTGAACGTGGACAGCAGCGCGTGGCTTTCGGAAATCGTCCGGTATCGTCGCAAAGAAATTTTGGATCGCTTGCAAAACAGTTTCGGAAAAACTTTGATCCAGAAAATTTCCTTCCGCATCGGGTAAAAATTCAACAGAAGGGCACAAAGGAAACGAAGAAGAATTTTAGCAGCAAGTCATGTAAGGCTGACAAGAGTTTAACTTTGTAGAAACCAGGTCCGTAGCCCAACTTTGTTTCCTTTGTTAACTTCTGTAAAATTTTTAGCGCATCAATTTCATCTGTTTCGGCGTGAGCAACCACGCGAGCGCCGCGCATTTGCCGGCGGATAATTTTTCCGTTTCCAATTTGCACAGGCCGGCTTTTTTGAAATCCATCTGCAATTGCAAGCTGCCGGTGACGAGCAGTGAAACAAGTTCGCTCAAAAACGGTTCGTGACCGACGAGCAGGATTTTTTTTGGCGCCGGTTTTATTTTTTGCAGATGCGCGATGAGAAATTTCACTTCTTTGCCCGGTGCCAACGTGTCGGAAAATTTCAGGCGCTTTTTCAGCTTTAATTTTTTGGCGACGATTTCCGCCGTTTCTTTCGCGCGCAGAAGCGGGCTGGATAATATCAGGTCGAATTCCAGATCAATCGCCGCCATCGCGGCGGAAACTTTTTTCAATTGATTGATGCCTTTGGTCGTGAGCGGGCGCGCGGAATCATTTTCAAATCCGGGTGTGCCGTGTTCGATGGCGAGGCCGTGCCGCAGTAAATAAATTTCCATGCGCGAAGTTAATTCGTCGCGGCGGCGAGATAAAGAATTACTCCGCGTTTTGCCGGATTGTAACATTTTTCGCGTTGGATTCGGTCGCTTTATTGCTAGGCTGACGCCGCATGGAGACCATCCGCCGCGCGATCATTGATGTCGGCACCAACTCGATCAAATTGTTGGTGGCGGACGTGCGCGGACGCGATGTCTCGCCGGTGCACGAAGAAAGCCGGCAGACGCGGCTCGGCAAAGGTTTTTACGAAACGCATCAATTGCAACCGGAAAGCATTGCGCGCACGGCCGAAGCGGTTTGGGAATTCGGCGAAATCGCGCGTGAGAGAAATTCCGCCAGCGTCCGCGTCATCGCCACGAGCGCGGCGCGCGACGCGGTGAACCCGCGTGATTTGACGAACGCGATCGAACGCGCCTGCGGCTTGAAAACGGAAATCATCTCCGGGGCGCGCGAGGCGGAATGGGCGTTTCAAGGCGTGACTTCCGATGCGGAACTGGCGCAAAAACCATTGCTGTTGCTGGATGTCGGCGGCGGCAGCACGGAATTTATTCTGGGTCGCGGCAGCAAAAAAAGTTTTGCGCACAGCTTTCCGCTCGGCACGGTGCGGCTGCTGGAAAAATTTCCGCACAGCGATCCGCCGGAAAAATCCGAGTTCACCGCGTGCCGCGATTGGGTGAAAGATTTTTTGCATTTCAAAGTCCGTCCGCAGCTCGAACCGTCGTTGAAAAATGAAACCGGCGAAATCCAATTGGTCGGCACCGGTGGCACCACGAGCATCCTCGCGCGCGTTGAAAAAAAACTGGACCGTTTCGACCGCGAAAAAATCGAGCGCACGGTTTTGAGTTTCGACCAAATTGTCGCGCACCGGAAAAATTTGTGGAAACTGCCGCTGGCCGCGCGCAAGGAAATTCCCGGCCTGCCGAAATTGCGCGCGGACGTGATTCTCACCGGCGTGGTGATTTACGAGGCGGTGATGGAAGAATTCGGCTTCAAACAACTGCGCGTCAGCACACGCGGCCTGCGTTTCGCCGCCGTGATGGAC
>JAMFSG010000061.1 GCA_026225155.1 Verrucomicrobiota bacterium | reverse complement strand
GCTGTTGCGCCATTTTCAGCAACGCGTGGATGCGCGCGACCGGCATGTGCATTTCGTCCGCCAATTCTTCCGGCGTGGGTTCGCGGCCAAGTTCCTGCGTGAGCTGTTTCTGCGCGCGCCAGAGCTTGTTCATGATCTCGATCATGTGCACCGGAATACGGATCGTGCGCGCCTGATCCGCGATCGAACGCGTGATCGCCTGACGGATCCACCAGATCGCGTAAGTCGAAAATTTGTAGCCGCGACGATACTCGAATTTCTCGACGCCTTTCATCAAACCGATGTTGCCTTCTTGGATCAAATCCAAGAACGACTGGCCGCGGTTCGTGTATTTTTTGGCGACAGAAACGACGAGGCGCAAATTGGCCTCGGCCATGTGCGTTTTCGCTTTCAAGCCGCGGTCGGCGGCGGCTTTCAAATCCTTGAACGATTTGTAAAAGTCTTCGCGCGGCATCCGCACGAATTGTTCGAGCGTGGAAATTTTCGCTTCTTCCGCCTCGACCGCCGCGCGTTTTTCCGCCGTGTTGCGATGCGTTTCGAGTTCGGCCAGATGCTTCAAGCTCGCCTGAAATTTTTCGTAAATGTTGCCGGCGACGACAATCATTTCTTCCGCGACTTTCTGCTTGTAATAAAATTTCGCGAACATCTCCTGCAACTTCGCGCTCATCTTGTGCAGTTCTTTCGCAAGCGATTCCTTGCGGCCTTTTTGCAACGCTTTTTGCCATTGAAAATACTTCTCATCCACCTTTTGGTCGGCGGTGTGAATTTTCTTGATGAGCGTGCGCAAATCTTTCAGATGGCCTTCGCGATTGGCGATTTTTTTGTCAACAATCACGCGGTCAAAACGTTCCTTCGGCGGATCGGACAATAATTTTTCCGCGATGGCGATGTGTTCTTTCGCCGTGAAACCGAGGATGTAAATAATCCCCTTCATCGCGATTTCAGCTTCCTCGATTTTTTTGCAGATCTCGACTTCCTGTTCGCGCGTGAGCAAAGGAACTTTGCCCATCTGGTTCATATACATGCGAACCGGATCGTCCAAAATTTCGAGGCGTGAATCTTCGTCCGCCGCTTCTTCCGGCTGCTCGGGCTGCTTGCGGTCGCTGCGTTCCGCCTCGGCCGCGTCCATGACGATTTCCACGTCCAAACTGCGCAGCTTCGTGAGCAACGCGTCCAGATCATCGGGACTCAAATTATCCGGCAAAATGTCATTGATGTCGTCGTAAGTGACGTAACCATTTTCTTGGCCCAGATGAACCAGCGTCTTGACCGTTTCGGTCAAATCCACCGAAGTCAAAGTCACCGGCGTCGCTGTTTCAACCGGCTGGCCGTTCGTGGGTTTCAACGCTTTCGCAGCTTTCGCCGAAATTGGTTTCGCGGGAGTAGGAGTCGGCGCAGGCGCGGGAACAACTTTATTTTTCACCGATTCCGGTTTGACAGCTTCGGGCTTGAGCGCTTTGCTGGAAATGACAAATCGCCGACGGACCGGCGGCGTTTTGGCCGCAGCCGGCTTATCGTTGCGATGGCTGTCGCGCGACGCACTTTTCGGCGCCGTAACTTTGCGTTTCAACATAAATTATCTGACCGGGAAAATCCGTTTCAGTTCATTTGGCTTGGAGAAACTTCTCCGAACCGCGAATCACGGCTTCTGACGACGACTGACCCACAAATTGTCTCTAAATCTTGGGAATCGCGAACTCCAGAAGACTGACGCGGCGTCCATAGTAACCGCATTTCTGAAAATTTCAAGTATTATCTTTTCTTTACAAGGCAATGGCCGCAATTGTAAAAATTAGTATAACCAGTTGAAAAAAAGCGTTTTACAGCAAAACTAATCAAAGCAACGCACGCACTTTCGCCACGTCCAAGGTGATTTGCCCGCGCAATTCCTCGGGCGACGCGAATTTACGTTCATCCCGCAATTTATCACCAATTTCGAGCTCCAACTCCGCGCCATAAAGGTCGCCGTTGAAATCCAGCAGATGCGCCTCGACCCGAAGTTGCGGTTTGGCCGAAGCCACCGTCGGCCGCAAACCAATGTTCAGCGCGACGCGATAAAATTGTCCCTTTATTTTGGTTGCGGCGGCATAAACGCCGTTTGCTGGCAATAGCAAATGTGTCGCGTCCAGATTCGCCGTCGGAAAACCAAATTTTCGCCCGAGCCGGTCACCTTCAATCACGCGACCGCAAATCGCGTAAGGCCGCCCCAGCATCTGGCTCGCCGCATCAAAATCGCCGGCACGAATGGTTTCGCGAATCCGCGTGCTGCTGACAACTTGACCATCCAGCGAAACCGCCGCGAGTCCATGAACCGAAAATCCAATCTCGCCGCCAAGCTGTTTCAGCACCGCGACATTGCCGCTGCGTTTGTTGCCAAACACAAAATCCGCGCCGACGCAAACGCTGTGGATTTTCCCGAATTCGCGCGCCAGTTCACGGATGAAAGTTTCACCAGATTTCTCGCTGAAATTTCTATCGAAACGGATTTCCAGCAACGCGTCCGCGCCGAGCGATTCGATGGCGCGATATTTTTGCGCCGTGGAATAAATCAGCCGCGGCACGCGATCCGGAGCGACAAGCGAATTTGGATGGCGGTCAAACGTGATGACGACAGCGATCGCGTCGTGCAATCGCGCATCGGCGATCATCTGCCGGATCACTTGCTGATGGCCAAGATGCACGCCATCAAAAACGCCGATGGCGAGACAAACCTTGCGGCTGCCATTGCCAAGTTCGTTTGCAGCGTGAATGACTTTCATTTTATGCCGCCGCCAGTTTCAAAAATGGCAGCACGCGTTTTTCCAATTCCGCCGCCGATAATTTCAAAACGGCATCCAACGTCAAAGCATCGGCCACGTCAAATTTTCCGGAAGCACTGCGACGCAACGTCGTCAAATGCGCGCCGCAACCAAGTTTTTGGCCGAGATCATGGGCGAGGCTGCGGATGTAAGTGCCTTTCGTGCAGGCGACGCGAAATTGTCCGAGCGGTTCGGTGTAATCAGTGAAACGAAAATTGTAGATATGGATCAAACGCGGCTCGCGTTCCACTTCGATACCTTTGCGCGCGAGTTTGTAGAGCGGCACGCCATTTTTTTTGATGGCGGAAACCATCGGCGGCACTTGCATCAGATCGCCGATAAACGTTGCGGCTTCGTTGTTCAATTCGTCCAGCGTCATCGGCATCACGGGCAGCGAGCCGGTCAATTCACCGTCGGAATCGTAGCTGTCCGTCGCTTCGCCGAATTTGATCGTGCCTTCGTAAACTTTGTCGTCGCCCATCAAACGTTCGGACAATTTTGTGCCGCGCCCGAGCACGATGATCAAAAGGCCAGTCGCATTCGGATCGAGCGTGCCGCAATGGCCGACTTTTTTGATGCCGAATTTGCGACGGATCGCGTCCACGACATCATGCGAAGTCGGGCCGCTGGGTTTATCCACGAGAATCGCGCCATCGAGTGCGGAGAAATCTTGCATAATACTGAAGCAATCAAATTATCTTTAAATTGAATTGCTTGAATTAAATAAAATCCCGAATTTATATTTAAGAAATAAGCTCAAAGTCTGGAACGCTTCTTCTTCGCTGCAAACTTTTTTATCGTTCTTGCTTGAAAGAGTTCGATGTTCAAATTCAAACTTATGATTTTGTGAATCATAAGAAATTCGAAGTTCATTGTCGTCATGATGAAATTCTTCGTTGTTCGTAATCAACAACGTGTGCATGGAAGTGTGTGGGAAAAGTTCTTTGTTGAATGGCGAAGCTGCCAATAATTTAACTAAATGCAACATAGGCTCAAATCGCAAATGATATTTCTCAATGCACGATTTGTAATGTTCAATAATATTTTCCCAAGGAACTGCACGACCGCCACCTCGGCGAACACCCGCTGTTGGCATTTTAATTTGTTTGATGGCAGCCATAATTTCACTTGGCGGCTTTAAGCGCTTTTTTGATCGCCGCGATCACCTTGCGCTGCACGGAAAGCGGTTTGCCGGCGATGCGCGCGCCCGCCGCCGCCGGATGACCGCCGCCGCCGAATTGCGCGGCAACTTGATTCACGTCCACGTCTGCGCGTTTTGAGCGCAGGCTGATGCGCGTGATCTCGGGTTCAACTTCTTCAAACACGCAGGCGACGACGACAGGTTCGATCGCGCGGATGTGATCAATCAAACCTTCCGTGTCATCGGTTTCCGCGCCGGTGCGATGAAAATCAATTTTCTTCAGCCAGAACCACGCGATGCGATCGTGGTCGGCCAAACGGAATTTGCTGTAGACGTGCTTGAGCAATTTCGCGCGCGAAAGCGGATATGATTGATAAACCTCGTTGCAAATTTTCGCCAGTTCCGCGCCGCGCGTGACGAGTTCCGCGCCGGTGTGAAACGTGCCGGGCCGCGTGGTCGCGTATTGAAATGAACCGGTATCGGTCGAGATCGCAGTAAATAAAAGATCGGCAATGGGCTTGGTGATCGGCCAGCGCGCAACTTTCATCAGGCGATAAATCAATTCGCCACAGGAAGGTTCGCGCGGCGAAACCCAGTTCACGTCGGCGTAACGCGGATTGCTGATGTGATGGTCAATGTTGATGAAAATTTTCCGGTCGCCGATGCACTCGCCAACTTTACCGAGCCGTTCAAAACTCGCGCAATCCGTCGCGATGACGCAGTCGAATTTTTCGCCATGCTTCGGCTTGTGAAATAAATTTTCGGCGTCGAGAAATTTATATTTTTGCGGAACGGAATCTTGATTCCAGACGGTGACGCGTTTGCCTTCGTTGCGCAATGCGAGCGCGAGCGCGAGTTGTGAGCCGATGCAATCGCCATCTGGCCGGACGTGGCCGACGATGCAAAAAGTCTCGTTTTCACGGATGGCTTCGAGGATTCGATCAATGACTTGCGGATGACGTTTCACGGCGATTTTTTTCCGCTGTCATCGGCGGGAGATTTTTCCAGTTCTTCGATGATCTGCAAAACGCGGTTGCCGCGCACGATGGAATCGTCCACGACAAATTTCAGCGTTGGCGTAAATTTCAAGACGACGGCTTTCGCGAGCAGTCCCTGGATGCGGATGCGATGTTCGTTGAGTTTTTGTAATCCGCGTTTCTGCTGGTCCGCGTTGCCAAAAATGCTGATGAAAACGACGGCAGATTTCAAATCGCCGGCGACATCCACATCGTTGACGTTGATGAGGCCGACATCGTTGACGTGAAATTCGCGGCGGACGGCCTCGCCGATCTCGCGCTTCAACAATTCGCGCACCCGTTCATGTCGGAGATTTGGCATGGTTCGTTAAATAGTTAAAATGTTGAATCGTGAATCGGAGCACCGATTTAACGATGCCACAATCCACGATTTAACAGTTTCAAAGTTTCGCCGCGACTTTTTCCACCGAGTAACATTCGATCGCGTCGCCGACTTGAAATTCGCTGTAGCCCTCGATACGCAGACCGCATTCCATGCCCGCGCGGACTTCGTTGACCTCGTCCTGAAAACGGCGGAGCGATTGCAAAATGCCTTCGTAAATGATGTCTTTGCGACGGCGCACGCGCACTTTGCCGCGCGCGATGCGACCGATGCTGACCATGCAGCCGGCAACGGGAACCCCTTTGGACAATTCAAAAATCTGCCGCACTTCCGCCGAGCCGACGACGATCTCTTTCAAATCCGGATCGAGCAAGCCGGCCATCGAATCTTTCACCTGATCAATCAATTCGTAGATGATCGCGTAAAGTTTGATCTGCACGCCGCTGTGTTTGGCTTTTTCGGCAGCGGTGCTATCCACGCGCGTGTGAAAACCGAGGATGACGCCGCCCGAGGCAGAAGCCATCGCCACGTCGTTTTCCGTGATCGCACCGACCGCGCTGTGCAAAATTTCCAGCGACACTTTGCTGGAATCAATTTTGTTCAACGCCTCGACAATCGCCTCGACGGAACCTTGCGTGTCCGCTTTCACCACGATGCGCAACACTTTGTTTTGCACCGCGTCGAGCGAGGCAAAAAGATTTTCCAGCGTGACTTTGGAACGGCTTTCCAAATCTTCGTTCTTCGCAGCGAATGCGCGTTCTTCCGCGAGCGCGCGGGCGGATTTTTCGTCGTCCACGGAACTGAATTCCCAGCCCGCTTCCGGCACGCCGTTCAAACCGAGCACGCTGACGGCGACGGATGGTCCGGCTTCTTTCAAGCGCTGGCCTTCCTCGTTGATGAGCGCGCGCACTTTGCCATAATACTCGCCGCAAATAATTACATCGCCGAGACGCAACGTGCCTTTGCGCACCAAAACCGTCGCGGTCGGGCCGCCGGGCGCGACGCCGGATTCGATGACATTGCCCTTCGCTTTGCGATTGGCATTTGCTTTCAATTCCAGCAAATCAGCCTGGAGCAAAATCATTTCGAGCAATTTATCAATGCCCACTTTCGTCAACGCGGAAACTTCGACGAAAATCGTGTCGCCGCCCCAATCGTCCGGCACCAAACCTTTGTCCTGCAACTGCTGGCGAACTTTCAATGCGTTTGCGTTCGGGTGGTCAATTTTATTTACGGCGACGAGAATCGGAACTTTCGCCGCCTTCGCGTGTGCAAGCGCTTCCAAAGTTTGCGGCATGACACCGTCATTCGCCGCGACGACGAGCACGACAATGTCCGTCACATTTGCGCCGCGCGCGCGCATGGAGCTGAACGCCGCGTGGCCAGGCGTGTCGAGAAAAGTGATCTGCGCGAGTTCCGTTTTGCGCTCCGGATGCGGCACGGAAATCGTGTAAGCGCCGATGTGCTGCGTGATACCGCCGGCTTCACCGCCCGCGACATTCGCTTTGCGGATGACGTCGAGCAAACTCGTTTTGCCGTGGTCAACGTGGCCCATGATGGTCACGATCGGCGCGCGCGGTTTCAAATCTTCCGGCTTGTCGTCAATGTCCAGCTCGACTTTTTTGACCGACGTGTGAACAACGCCTTCGCCCTTCGCGCGTTTTTCCGCTTCAAAACGGAAACCATATTTCGCAGCGAGTTGCGCGGCGATTTTTTCATCAATCGTCTGGTTGACCGTCGCAAAAACATTCAAGCCCATCAAATCCGCGATGATCTTGAACGGCTTTTGTTTCAACCTTTCCGCCAATTCGCGCACGACGATCGGCGGTTTCATGATGATCACTTCGCCGCCGGTCGGCACAACGAATTTCGGCTGTGCGGGCGTGACCGGTTTGGCCGGTTCGCGCGACTGTTGAATCGGACGTCCATCGCGTCCGCGTTGAAATTGTGGGCGTGAATCGCCGCCACGTTGCGGCGGCTGGCCGGGACGCGCGCCATTTTGCGGCGGACGTTGCTGCGAAGAACCACCACGATCATTTCCACGATCACCTGGGCGCGAAGATTGCGGACGCGTCGGCAATTGGATGAAACCAATTTTTTCGCCCATCTGCGGTTTTGGCGGCGCGACCGGCGCGGGCGGAATCACAGGAGCTGCGGGTTTTGGCGCGGGCGGTGGCGTTGAAATCGCCACCGGTTTTGACGGTTCAAAAACAGTTGCTGAAGATGGTTCGGATGGAATTTCCGCGACAATTTCCGGAACCGTTTGCACCGGTTCCGGTTCGGGTTCCGGTTTTATTTCGACGACGGGTTCCGGCGCGGGTGCGGGTGCGGTGATGAAAACAATTTTTTCTTCGACGGGCGCGGGCTTGGGCGGTTCGACAACTGCGGGAGTGGCGAGTTTGGCGGCAACGTCGGGACGATCTTTTAGGATTTCGCCTTCCAGCCATTCGGCGCTGATTTTATCCAGCGAGCTCGACGGAACTTTGGCGGCGGCAATGCCCAGCGCTTTGGCCTTGGTGAGAATTTCTTTGCTCTCCAGGCCAAATTTCTTCGCTATGTCGTAGATACGAACGGGCATAAATTTTTTTCACGGACACCAACCGAAATGTGCAATCAGCCTTCATGGCTCAAAGCGCGCAGACAAAAATGTTTCCGGTCGGCGTCATAAATCTCAACTCAACTTTTCACCGTCAACGAACGTCTGCCAGCTTCGGCGTGCGCAGCTTCCAAAATGGCCGCCGCGTTTTCGCCGACATTCGGAATGTCCGAAATGTCGCTGGCTTCGGCCGACAACAAATCTTCCAGACGCGTCAAACCGGCATGGACGAGCGCGTCGGCTTGTTCGCGGGTGATTCCCGGAATCGCGGCGATCTGCGCGACGGCTTCCGCAACTTTTTCGTCAAAACCTTTCGTGACGATCTGCTCGGCGTCAATGTCCACTTCCCAGCCGGTCAACCGCGCGGTCAACCGCGCGTTCTGGCCGCGCTTGCCGATCGCTAGTGACAACTGGTCTTCCGCCACCAAAATTTTGACGCGCTTGCCTTTTTCTTGCAACTCGATGCTTTTCAACTGCGCCGGTTCCAGCGCCTTTGTGACGAACGCCTTGATGTCTGCCGACCACGGAATCACGTCCACTTTTTCGTTGTTCAATTCACGGACGATATTTTTCACGCGCTGGCCGCGCATGCCGACGCAAGCGCCGACCGGATCCACTTTTGGATCGCGCGAATAAACCGCCATCTTCGTGCGAAAACCGGGTTCGCGAGCGATGCCTTTGATCTCGATCGTGCCATCGCTGATTTCCGAAACTTCCACGGAAAAAAGCTTGATGATGAAACGTGGATCGGCGCGAGATAAAATAATTTCCGGCCCGTGCGGACCTTCCTGCACGGCCTTGACGTAGCAACGGATGCGTTCGCCAACCTGATATTCTTCCGTCGGCACGCGTTCTTTGTTCGGCATCAACGCTTCGTATTTGCCGAGATCCAAAATCACATCCGAACGGTCAAAACGACGCACCGTGCCGCTGATGATGTCGCCGACGCGATCCTTAAATTCCGTCAACAGCAATGCTTTTTCCGCCTGCCGGACTTTTTGCATCAACGCCTGTTTGGCGTATTGCGCGGCGACGCGGCCGAAACCGGTGGGCGTCACTTCTTTTTCAATCTCATCGCCGACTTTTGCATCCGCCTTGATGCGGCGCGCGTCAAAAACTGAAATCTGGTCATGCTGCGAAATGACTTTGTCTGCCACGATCAATTTGGCGAAGGCCTTGATGTCGCCGGATTTGGCGTCCATGTCCACGCGGAGTTCGCGCGCCGGGCCGACCGCTTTCTTCGCGGCTTGCAACAACGCTTCCTGGACGGCAGCCATGAGAACCTCACGACTGACGCCTTTTTCGCGTTCCCAAAATTCCAGACCGGCTAAAAAATCAGCATTCATAACGCACATTGCGGCAACCGTCATCGCTGCATCCGGCGAACAAAAAAGTCGGAAAGACCTTTGTCTCCGACTTTCGCACGCTGGCCAGCCAGCCATAACACCGCTTTAGTTTGTAGAGGCTAAAGTTTCAAACACCATCCGTCAAGTGCAAACGCCGCCGCGTTTGGGTTGGCTGAATAAATCACACGGTGAGGCGAGACTCTGTCGAGCCGTAATTCTTTCAAAATCATCCTCATCGTCATCCTCGTCCTTCATCCTCAATTTTGTTCGGGGCTGACGATGAGGATGAGGACGAGAATGAGAATGAGTCAAAAAAATTACCGCGCGTGAAAAATTCGCGCCGAATGCGTGAACTTCACGCGTGCTGAAAATGGAAAATGCAAATTCATTGGCAAATCACGCTGGCATTGCCGATGCTAACTTTAATTCCATGAAACTACGTTTCTCAAATCAAAGAAACCGCGCGCGGACGTTAATTGAAGTGTTGGCCGTAATTTTTGTGTTTTTCATTCTTGCTTTAGTCCTATTATCGACCGGCTCACATACGTCTGGGCGAAAAGCTAAACGTATTTCTTGCGTCAACAACCTCAAACAAATCGGTCTTGCCTATCGAATTTGGGAAGGTGATCACGGCGATAAATATCCAATGGACGTTTCCATGACCAATGGCGGCACGATGGAAATTTTTACCAACGGTAGCCCATTTCAAAATCTGGCGTTTCTAAATTATCAGGTTATGTCGAACGAGTTAAGCACGCCGAAGATTTTAATATGTCCGGCGGATGAGAATCATTTTATCGCCACCAATTTTTCAACTGGCTTCAATAATCAAAACGTCAGCTACTTCGTCGGCTTGGATGCCAACGAAAGCAATCCGCTAATGCTTTTGTCCGGCGACGATAATTTTGAAATCGGCGGTGTGCCCGTAAAATCCGGCTTGCTGGAATTTTCCAACAACACGCCGATTGCGTGGTCCGTCGCGCGCCATAATCACGCTGGCAACATCGGTTTGACTGACGGCAGCGTCCAGCAATTGAGCCAAAACGGATTCCGCGAGGCGATTTCAAATTCCACCAACCGCATTTTGATCCCATGAAAATTCAGATTTCCAAACGAAAAAACCAGGCGATGAATGTTTTTGAAGTTTTGGTCATCGTCGCTATTGTTGCCATTTTGGCAGCAATGATTTTGCCGGCACTTCGTCCTGCGCATTCGGGACGCCAACGGATCAATTGCGTCAATAATCTAAAACAAGTCGGCCTCGCGTTCCGCATTTGGGAAGGTGACAACGATAATAAATATCCGACGTTCGTTTCCGTCACCAATGGCGGTGCGATGGAATTGGCTACCGCCGGAAATGCAGCCATAGTTTTTCAAGTCATGTCCAACGAATTGAGCACGCCGAGAATTTTATTGTGCCCTGAAGACAAATCGCATTCATACGCGACAAATTTTGAAAATGATTTCTCCGCCAAAAATGTGAGTTACTTCGTCGGATTAGATGCGACCAATGATGCGGATCAGAATTTATTGATTGCTGGCGATGATAATTTTCTGCTCAACGGTTCGCCGATAAAATCCGGTGTGGCCGAAATTAGTTCCAATTCGCCATTCGCATGGGACGCACGCGCCATGTCAGTGAGACAAAAATCGGTTGGTTTTCAAAAAGCAAAATTGGTTATGGCAATGTCGCTTTAGGCGATGGCAGCGTCCAGCAATTAAGTCGAAACGGGTTGATGCAAACCATTCAATAAACTGGCCTTGCGACAAACCGCCTCGCAATTCCATGATCTGTGTTTCATCCGTGCCCATCTGTGGCTAAAATCCGCGCGTGAAACTTTTCTTCACCGGTCCGGTCGTCAAAACGGAGTTGCTCGTCGTGATGCTGGAAAAACACGGCATCGCCGCCACGCAGGAATTCGTTGATCCCGCCGCGCCGGACGACGGCGATTTGAACCGGCTCGCAAACGTGCTTGTGCCCGAAGCGGATTTCGACCGCGCGCACCAATTATTTTTCACCGAACGCGGAGACGAGCTCTGACTCACACAGAGGCACAGAGAACACAGAGGTGCTGGCGCACGGCCATTATTTTTTATCTCAGTGTTCTCCGTGCCTCTGTGTGAGTTTAAATGTTTCATTTATAGCCAAAACCATTCTGGATTCTGAATTCCGTCTCCTGTATTCTGCCCCGATGTTCGACATCGTTCGCCCGCAAATTTCGACCGCCGCCGACAAGATCACGCACTTGCGGAGGTTTCTTTGACGTCGCCAAATTGAACCAACGCCTCGCCGAGCTGGAATCCCAGATGACCGGCGAAACTTTTTGGAACAACCAGGAAGCCGCGCAAAAAGTCATCAACGAAACGAACGACATCCGCGGCAAACTCGATCCGCTCGCGCGCCTCGGCAAACAGACTGAAGATCTGCAAGTCATGCTCGAACTCGCCGCCGCCGAACCGGAAGCGATGCAGTTGCAGCTCGAAACCGAGATGACGGCGGACGTCAAAAAAGTTCTCGCCGATCTCGATACGTTCGAGCTAAAAACTTTTTTGAGGGCCCGCACGACAAATGCAATTGCATCTTCACGATCAATTCCGGCGCGGGCGGAACGGAATCGCAGGATTGGGCGGAAATGCTGTCGCGCATGTATGGCCGCTGGTTTGATTCGCGCGGCTGGAAATGGGAAGTCACCGATGCCCTCCAAGGCGATACCGCCGGCCTCAAAAGCGTCACCTTCCGCATCGAAGGCGAAAACGCCTACGGCTTTTGCAAGGCAGAACGCGGCGTACATCGCCTCGTCCGCATTTCGCCGTTCGATTCCAACAAACGCCGTCACACCAGCTTTTCCAGCGTGGACATCGTCGCCGAACTCACCGACCTCCTGGAGACCGACATCGTCATCCCCAAGGTCGAGATCCGGCGCGATACCTACCGTTCCGGCGGCAAAGGCGGCCAGAACGTCAACAAGGTGGAAACCGCCGTGCGCATCACGCACATTCCCACCGGTTTGGTCGTGGCCTCGCAAACGCAGCGTTCGCAGCATCAGAATCGCGCCACCGCCATGCAGATGCTCATCTCCAAGCTCTACGCCCTCAAGCTCGACGAGGCCAAGAGCGAGATGGAACGTTTCTACGGCGATAAAGGCAGCATCTCCTGGGGCAACCAGATCCGTAGTTACGTCTTCCAACCCTACCGCATGG
>JAMFSG010000060.1 GCA_026225155.1 Verrucomicrobiota bacterium | reverse complement strand
TCACCGTTTGCGCGAAGCTGACGCCGGTCGAAACCAGCAGCGCGACGGCGGTTAATAAAAATTTGAATTTAACATTTCGCAGTGAGAATTTTTTCGTTGAGGTTTTCATGATTTGATTGGTTTTGATTTGCAGGAACAGTTCGGTTGAAATTCAAGACGTGGAGTGCAGCCGGTTTTCAACTTGGTCTTCGACGGAAATTGTTTTCACCCATTTCCAACCAGTCGCCAGCAACGCGAGCGCGGCGAGCGAGCCGACCAGCCACAACGGATGATGCGCGAAAATATTCACGACGGAATCCACGCGCAGGTTCACGTTGAACGAACGTTCGATGATCCAGCCGAGCGACGCGATTGCGCCAAACGTCGCGCCAACGATCCGCAGCGGCGAATAAAAATTTATCCGGCTCAACAAAATCAGCCACGGAATCGTCGCCGCGACGACGACAAGCTGCATCGTCTCGATGCCGAGGTTAAAACTGAAAACGGTCGAGACCATCGCCCACGCGGAGAAATTAAATTCCGAAAGGCTGCTCGCGAACGCCAAGCCGTGAATCAAACCAAAACCACCTGCGATGAAAACTTCCTTGCCCGCAAACCACGGACGGATCGCGTGGATCGCGGAAATAAAAATTGAAACCGCGATCAAAACTTCAATTGGTGGCTCCGGCCAATGCACGAAACCCATCGCGCCAATCGCCAGCGTCAGCGAATGGCCGATGGTGAACGCGCTGACGATTTTCAGCAGTTGCCACACGCTGTTTTTCACGTTGCGCACATTCGCCCAGCGATTTTTGTTCGCGAGCAGCGGCGCGGGCAGCAGCAGCACGAGCAAAAATAAAAGATGATCCGTGCCTTCCGCAATGTGATGCAGGCCGAGATTTAAAACCGTGTGAAAGCCCTGCCACCAATTGCCGCGCGAACGGTCAATGGTCAGCGACGTGATGGTGAAATGGATGTCGCCGACGGGTTCGGGCTGGCCGGAAAAAACCGCCGTGTCCCAATCGTTGCGGATGGAGACATAGGCGTTGTGGCTCATCACTTCGTGGTTGATGACGGAATAATTGAAAATAAATTTCCGCACCGTCGCGCCCGGCGGCGGCGTCATCGTGACTTGCGCGATCAAATCGAATGGCTGCTGATTAGTTTGTAATTCCAAATTTTGAACTGTCACAGCCCATTGCTTGCCATCTTCGGTTTCGGGATTGATGTGCGCCGCGATGTAATTTTTCAGTGCCGTTTCATTTTTTGAAAATGCTTCCGTCGGGTTCGCGAGCAACGGCTGTTTGAAACTTAATTCAAGTTCCGCCAACGGCAGTGTCAGTTCCGCGCCGACGCGGTCGCGGTAAAAATCCAGCATCACCGCCGAGCTTGGCGAGTTGTGCGCGAACAACGAAGTGCCGGACAGCATGGCCAGCAAAACGGCCAGCCACAATTTTCGGATAGACGGACTGGCGATGGCCTTCAAGTTTTTCGAGTTTCCGCCGCGCCACCGGCTCGCTTCGCCGCCGCGAATGACGGGAGTAAAAGTGTCGGCCACAAAGCTCATGATTTTGACCTTTCGAGCCGGTGCCTTCTGATTTTTTATCGCGCGCATGACAATTTTTATTGATGCCACTTTAGATGAAGGCTGATTAAGCCAAAATTAAGCCGGAGATTTTTTAGAAAATATTTTTTCACGCGACTTCCGCTTTTTAATCGAGGCTTAATCTAGTCCGGCTAAAATCATTTTTTACTGAGAACACAACCGTTGACTTATGGTGGAAACTGCCGAGACAATTACCGCGATGCGAATTCTGGTCGTCGAAGACGAGCCGCGCTTGCAGCGCAATCTGGCGAAAGCCCTGCGCGAGGAAGGTTACGCGGTAGACGCGGCCAGCGACGGCGGCGACGGAATTTTCAAGGCGGAAACTTACGATTACGACGCCATCGTCCTCGACGTGATGCTGCCGAAACTAGACGGCTGGGAAATTCTGGAGCGGCTCCGAAAAACCAAACAGACGCCCGTGCTGATGCTCACCGCGCGCGACGCGCCCAGCGATCGCGTGCGCGGACTCGACACCGGCGCGGACGATTATCTCATCAAGCCGTTTGACTTGCCCGAACTGCTCGCCCGCGTCCGCGCCTTGATTCGGCGCAGCGCGAATAAAACTACAAACAATATCGAGATCGGCGACGTTTCACTCGACACGCGCACGCGTTCCGTCACGCGCAATGGAAACCCAGTCACGCTGACCGCGCGTGAATTTGCCATCCTCGAATATCTCGTGCTGCATCGCGGCGAAGTGATTTCGCGCACGGAACTTTTCGAGCATCTTTTCGATGAAAACGACGACACACTTTCCAATCTTTTGGACGTCCACATTTTCAGCATCCGCAAAAAACTCGGCGCAGAAATCATCGCGACGCGGCGCGGGCAAGGTTATTGCGTCGAAAAATGAAATTCACAAAATCCATCCGCTGGCGGTTGCTGCTGTGGATCGCGCTTTTTCTGGCGCTGATCCTCGGCGGACTGGATTTTACTGCCTATCAAATTCATTTGTCCAATCGCGTTAATTTGCTCGATGAAGAATTGCGCCAGCACGTCGCGACGTTGAGCGCGGCATTGTTTGCACCGGGAAATCCAAATAATTTTGGAAATCATCCGCCCGACCTACCGGGCGACAACGACCGTCCAGCTCCGCCACCCGGCGGATTTGAAGACGGTCCGCCGCCGGATGATTTTGGCCAACCCAATCGGCCGCCGCAAAATTCGCCGCGCGCGGAACATCCGCCGGGCGACGCCGCGCGGGCTTCCGCCGCCGCCAGAAAATTTGCAACGCCGGACGCAAACGATTTTTATTTTCTCGTCTGGCCGGAATCTTCCGCGACGCCGTTCGTCCAATCCACCAACGCGGTCGCCAACGTGCCGCGCCCGCAACTGACGGTCAAAGACACCGGCACTTACACGCGCACACGCGAGACAGTCCGCGAAGCTTTTCACGCAACTGAACTCGGTGATTGCATTCTCGTCGGGCGCTCGCTTGCGCCGGAAATTTCCGATGCGCGCCGTTTTGCGGGGTTGCTCATTCTTGGCAGCGGCGGTTTTCTTTTGCTCGTTCTTGGCGGCGCGTGGTTCATCATCGGCCACGCGCTGCAACCGGTGGAAAAAATCAGCGCCGCCGCCAGACGCATCGCCGACGGCAACCTTTCCGAACGCATCAACACCAGCGAAACGGAAAGTGAACTCGGCCAACTTGCCGGCGTCTTGAATTCCACTTTCGCGCGGTTGGAAACCGCGTTCGCCCAGCAAAAACAATTCACCGCCGACGCCGCGCACGAACTCCGCACGCCAATCGCCGTCTTGATTTCCGAGGCGCAAACCACACTCGCCCGCGAACGTGATGGCCATGATTATCGCGAAGCGCTTACCGCCACGCTCGACACGGCGCAGCAAATGCGCAGGCTCACCGAATCGTTGCTCGAACTTTCGCGACTCGATGCCGGAGAGGAAATTTTACATCGCGAAAAAATCAATCTTGCGGCCATTGCGCAGGATTGCATCAAGCTCGTCAGCCCGCTCGCGGCGGCGCGCAATTTACAAATCCATTGCGATTTTGCCCCCGCTGAAATTTCCGGCGACACCGAAAAATTAAGCCGCGCCGTCATCAACTTGTTGACGAACGCGGTGCGCTACAATCGTGACGGCGGAAAAATTTTAGTCACGACGCGCACGGAAAATAATTCCGCGATTCTGTCCGCCGCCGACACCGGACAAGGAATTTCCGCGACCGATCTGCCGCGCATTTTTGAAAGATTTTATCGCGCCGACAAATCCCGTTCCAGCGGCGGCAACGGGCTCGGACTTTCCATCTGCAAAGCCATCATCGAAGCGCACGGCGGAATGATTGAAGTTTTCAGCGAGGAAAATGTGGGAACAACATTTACGGTGCGATTGCCAATCTAATTTTCGGTAGGGCGGCGTTGCTGCGCCGCCGAAATTTCGGGCAGAGCAGCAGCTCTACCCTACCTTGATAATCAGCGCAGAAAAAGTTCTGCTGCTGAATCCGCAAAACGCAAACCTTGCGGCGTGAGTTGAAAATTATTTTCCGTGCGCGCCGCCCAACCGCGTTCGGCCAACTGATCCATTTCGGACGACCAATCTTTGCGCAGGTCAAAATCCGTCACGCGCTTGAATTCTTCAAACGGCCAGCCTGCATTCATGCGCAAACCGAACGCCGCGATTTCGCCCGCGCGTTTTGGCGGTGGCAATTCTTCGCTGGATTCAATTGCGCGTTTTCCTTTTTCCAATTGTTCGCAGTAAAGTTGCGTGTTTGACCAATTCTTCGTGCGCACGCCGCGAACATAGCCGGTCGCGCTCGGACCGAGTCCGTAAAAATCGCCGCCGCGCCAGTAATTCACATTGTGTTTGCAAGCTTGCGATGGAATGGATGATTGAATTACTGGATGGATGGATTGTTGGCTGCCAGTTTTCAAATCGCGGGCAAAATTCGCGATTTCGTATTGTTGAAAACCGGCATTGGTCGCGCGCGAAATCAGTTCGTTATACATGTCGCAGGCGAGATCTTCGTCCACGGAAAATTCGCCGGCTTGTAGTTGCTGGAACAGCGGCGTGTCGTCTTCATAGATGACTTCGTAACTGGACAGATGTTCGCTCTGCATCGCGGTCGCTTCGTTCAACGTGTCGCGCCAGATTTCCATCGTCTGCGTCGGGATCGCAAACATCAGGTCGAGATTGATGTTGTCGAAACCGGCCTTGCGCAAAATGTCGAACGACTTGAAAACGGTTACGCGCGAGTGGATGCGGCCAAGGCGGTCGAGCAATTTTTCGTCAAGCGATTGCACGCCCATCGAAATGCGGTTCACGCCAAAATCGCGGAGCAATTTGGATTTGTCGGCGGAAACGGTCGCCGGATTGCTTTCGATGGTGAATTCTTCCGCGCCAAGCAGATTGAATTTTTCCATCGCGCGCAAAATCGTTTCCCACTGGCGTAGATTCAAGAGTGAAGGCGTGCCGCCGCCAAAAAAAATGGTTCTCGGTTTGAGATCGTGCGCGACGATTTCCAATTCACGCACGAGCGCGGCGACATAACGGTTGACGAGTTC